>NZ_CACZTX010000009.1 GCF_902784195.1 uncultured Methanobrevibacter sp. | reverse complement strand
TTAAGAGGGGATGTTTCTGAAATTGTAAATTCCCTTTTAACTGAAATGGATGGAATCAATCCAAATGATGGTGTTGTAACAATTGCAGCAACCAATAACCCATCTTCAATTGACTTTGCAATCAGAAGTCGTTTTGAAGAGGAAATTGAATTTAAGCTTCCAAATGATGATGAAAGAAGAGAAATTTTTGAGTTAAACCTTAACACGTTCCCAATGGATTATGATTTGGATATTGAAAAATTAGTAAAGCTTTCTAAAAGGATGTCTGGTAGGGACATTAAGGAAAAGATATTGAAAACAGCTCTTCATAATGCAATAATAAATGATAAGGAAAAAGTAACAATGGATGATATTTATTTTGCATTAGACATCAATAAATATAAAAAAGAAGAAATTAAAGGAATGTTTGAATAATCAACATCCTTTCATTATTTTATTTTTAATTTTTTCTATATTTTTTTAAGACTTATCTACTATTTTATGACTTTATCAAATTATTTTTTTAAGGATTTTAAGTTTAGTCTCCTTTTAAGATCATTTCACATATTCTTACGTAATCATCTTCATTATTTTTTGCTGTTTTTCTGATGTTTTCAGAAATGTCATAAAATATTTTGTTGACTATGGACTGAGTCATCTTATCTATAGTTTTTATATCCTTTGCATCTACACTATTTAGTTTAACTATGCCCTTTTGACTCTCACGTTGTCTTATCTCTTCCATAGACTCTCTTAAACTACCAAGTAATGTATTTATTTCAATTAAATTAAAGGATTCTTTAAGTAAATCAAACTCACTTTTGATTATCTTTTCTGCTTCGATAACTTCTTTCTCACGAAGCTTTTTATTTTTCTCTGCAATTCCCCTTAAGTCATCGATGTTAAATAAGTCAATGCCTATTTCCTTAACATCCTCTTCAATGTCTCTTGGATTTGCAATATCAATGAAAACCATCTTTTTTGGTATTTTCTCATCAAATACTTTCAATAGTCTTGCTTTATTGATGATTGCATGAGGCGCTCCAGTGGAACTGATGACAAGGTCTGCGTTGAGCAATTTTTCTTCCAAGTTATCAAAGAGAATTGCTTCCCCATCAAGTTCCTCTGCCAGTTTAATAGCTTTGTAATAAGTTCTGTTTGCAACAAAAATAGCTTTCAAGTTCTTTTCAGCTAATGCCTTTGCAACGAGAGTTCCCATCTTTCCTGCACCAATAACAAGAACATTCTTATCTTGCAAATCTCCAAGATTTTCTTCTGCAAGGTCAACTGCTGCTGAACCGATGGAAATGGATCCCTGATTGATTTTAGTCTTGTTTCTCACAACTTGACCGACATGGATTGCCTTTGTGAAAACAGCATCCAATTTCTTTCCGCAATGGCCTTCCCTTTCACCTTTTAATTTTGCATCCTTCACTTGGCCTAAGATTTGGTCTTCACCGATAATCATGGATTCAAGACCGGAAGTCATTCTGAATAAATGCAAAACTGCTTCATCACTATATTGTATTATGACATACTTGTTTTCGCAGTCTAAGTCAAGTTCATTGTAATCCTCAGCATAAAGGAAATACTCATATCTATTGCATGTATTGATTTCAATATATTCTTTAACATCAATCTGTTCTTTTAAAGCTGAAAACAATTCTTTTAAATCTTTTGATACCTTTTCCATAGTTTCTATGTCTGCAAGAGTATGGTCTACACGTATATTGATTATCAATTTTGAGTCTCCTTTATTTTATGATAAGTCAGAGTTAATTATGCTTTCTGCAAGCCTTTTAGCATCATCTAATTTATTTTCCTTTAGGCAGTTCCTTATTTCTTCATTGTTTAGAATACTCTCAAGATATTCCCTTCTCACCTTTTGGTCATCTACTTTTTCCTTAAGGATTTTTCTTGCATGATCTTGAAGCTTTATCTCAAGGATATCCTCTTCTGTAATGATTGATTGTATTTTCTTTCTAAGTTCTCTAGCCATTAAAGGACTTTGCCCATTTGTATAAATGGATATCTCTATATCATCTATCAAGAAACTTGTAGGCGCTATTATATTTCCTTCTTCAGGTTTGTCTGCTCTGTTAATTAATTTTCCTTGGCTGATGGATGCGATGTATTCACATAGCTTTTCATCGCCGCTTGCAGTAATCACTATGTCGCTCCATTTAACCATTTCGTCAAGGTCTTTTAAAGGTGTTAAAATAGCTCCTTTTTTAGTCAATTCTTCATCAATTGAATTTCCTGCCAATATTACATTGGCTCCTTTATCTAAAAAGCGATGTGCTCTTCTTGTAGCAACCTCTCCAGTGCCTAAAATAAAGACATTCTTGTTTTCCACTTCAAAGAAAAGAGAAGTTTTTCCCATATTATCACATCATTTATTGTCAATTGATTTTCGCATCTGATTTTCACATAAATTCAGATGGATTATGATAACTAAAAGTTTATTTTTGTTCTAATTGTTTAAGTTTTAATAATTTTACAGCCATTCTTAAGTCATTGTTACAGTCTGCAAGAACTTTTTCAGCTTCTGCTTCACTTATGTCAAAGGTTTGTGAAAGTGCAAATACCGCTTCATTTGATGTAGGTGGTGTTCCTGCTGCTAAAATCACTTCAGACAATTCCTTTTTGAGATTCATATATTCATCTTCGCTCATGCCTATTTGGTTTAAGGTCATGTCTCTTAAAGGACAAGGTTTTGAAGTTTTACAGCACCATACAAGTGATCCAAAACAGGTTGCAGGGCCTTCGCCTAATCTAGTTTCTCTTGCAAATTTTTGCTTAATGTCCAAGAATTCTTGAGGAGTTAATCCAACTTCTTTTAAAGCTCCCATAATAGGGCAAGGTTTTACAGGAGGACAACAGAATGCGAGTCCTCTTACATCTCCTCCTCTACAAATATGTGACGGTGAATTTTCCCATACCATAATTTTTCCTCTATTGTAAATAATAAATATAAAATAATTTTAATTTTTTAATAAATGAATTTTTGATTTATGAAATCACATTAATAATTAATTAAATTAATAATTAATATAACATTATTAATTTTGTTTGTTTATATTAATATAAGTTTTTAATTATAGTTGAAAATCTTTAAAAATAGTTTGTATAATCTATGCTAATAAATATTTAAAGTGTTATCTAGAAAAATAGTAAAAATTAAAAATAATAATAATGAAAAAATAAAAAAGAAAAGAAAAAGAGTTTAGTGATCTTTAATCATATCTGCTTTTTCTTCACCAGTTAATTCTGCAACGATTTCTTCTGGAGTTCCAGTACTGAGGAGTTTTCCTCCTCTCATTAAGCTTGCCTTGTCACAAACATCCAATACGAAATCCATATCGTGAGAAATAATTACAAATGTTTGATCCAATTCATCTCTTGCCTTTAAGATGGAATTGGTTACGATGATTCTTGTAACTGGGTCCATTGTACCTGTTGGTTCATCCAATACGACAATGTTAGGTTCCTTGATTAACACTTGTGCAAGAGCTACTCTGTGTCTTTCCCCTCCACTTAACTCATCTTGCCATTTGGATAAGATGCTCATGGATTTTTCCTTTTCAAAACCAACGGTTTCAAGGATGTGCGCTGCCTTGATTTTTGCAAATTCTGCAGGCAAGTTCAAACTGATAGCGTCAGTTAAGTTTCCTAAAATGTCTCTGTGAGGGTATAATGAGTATTCTTGGTGTAATAAACCTAAGTATGGAGTTACACGGCCTCTGTTTAATGGGCCTGGTTTTTTCATGTCAATCCAGTCGTCACCTAACTTGATTTCAAGTTCTCCAGAACTTGGTTCAGTCAATCCAATCATCATTCTGGTTAAGGTGGTTTTTCCTGATCCACTTAGTCCAACAATACCATAAATTTCTCCTTGGTTAATTGTTAAACTTACACCGTCTACAGCCTTAACAACTCCTCTTTCAATTGAATAGTAGTGCTTCTTAATGTCTTTTACTCTAATGATCTCTTCGGTGTGCTCAACTTTTTCAACTTGTTCAGCTTGAGGAACGGTTTCAAGGAATTTTGGAACTATGACATCTGGATGACCATGTTCAATGATTTCCCCTTTGTCTAACCATATAGCATCGTCAGCTAATTGATTCATAACTTCTGGCCAGTGGGAAGTGATTACCATACTGATTCCTTCATTTTTTACCCCTTCAATCAAGGTTTGGTGAAGTTTTTCAGCAGTTTGTGGGTCTAAAGTACCTGTTGGTTCGTCAGCTAAAAGCAACATTGGGTTTTTAGCTAATTGTCTTGCAAGTACAACTCTTTGTTTTTCTCCTCCACTTAAGTCACGAGCAATATGAGTAACCCTGTGACTCATTTGAACCATTTCCAATAAGTCAATAGCGTTGTAAATATTCTCTTCTTCGTATCTGCCTTCGTCACCCATTGCATTCAATACGTTTTCAATTACGCTTTGTTCATCGTACAATGCAAAGTTTCTTTGAAGCATAATTGAAATTCTTCTTCTGATTGCTGCCTTTTCCAATCTGTCAGCATTCCAGAAATCGATTTCCTTAGCTTTCAATTCAGCTCCACATTCTGGACATTTTTCGCCAGCTTTTGAAGCAGGTTCAACATGCAAGCATTTTTTATTTTCACAGATTGCTAAGTCAAAGAGTACTTGCCCACTGTCAGGAGCATATTCTTTAGTACCTCTTAGCATGTTGATTAAAACAGATTTTCCACTACCACTTCTACCGAGAATACCTAATGTAGAACCTTCTTCTATTGTTAAGTTAATATCTTTAAGAACTTGTTCTCCATTAAATGACTTATTAATATTTTTTAAAGTTATGAAAGACATAAGCCCACCTTGATAATTAGTTGTAATTATGATTTATTTTTTTAATTTATTATATTTTATTTATTAAAATATATTAATTTTATCAAATATTAATTTATTAAATTATATGTATATTATTTTTAAACGATATTATTAATATAAATTTTGATATTTTTACAATTTTTTCAATTTTTCATTAGTCTTCAATTAGTTTTCCTTATGATTTGAACCGCATAATGGTGTTCCGCATTCAGGACATTTTATGTTTCTGCATGGGAATCCCCTAATCTTAGGTGCTATGTAACCACAGTTCGGACATTCGCATGCTTTTGATGGTCCTCTTCCACTTCCTGAACCTCCAAAAGAACGTCTCTCATTCAAAGGATATTTTGAAGCTTCGGGTACATTGAAGATTTGCGGAGCAGATGGCTTGTTTTCCAAATCATTTTTAATTATTTCAATGTTTTGAGACTTGCAGTCAGGACAGTTTGTGTATTCCTTTTTGGGATTATTCCATTGAAATCCACAATCCTTGCAGATATATACCTTTTCTTCTGCTTGAAATTTTTCATTGTTTATTTCAATTTTCTTGCCTTCAATTAAAGACATTGCTGTCTTTTTTCTAGCAGAGTTAATGATTCTATGGAATGTTGGCTGTGATATTCCCATTAATTCTGCAGCCTCTTTTTGCTTTATATTGTGATAATCTCCCAATCTGATTGCTTCGAATTCATCCAGATTCATTTTAATGCTTTCAAGGTCATCTTCTCTTGAAATATCTCCATGAATTAGGCAATCATATTCTGGTTTTTTCACAATTCTACGTTCAATTTTTGGCCTAACCATTTATTCTCTCCTTAATCAATTTCCTTAAATCATCTATTGATAATGATTTCATTATGAATATATATTTATTATGAATATATATTCATAACATTTAATATATAGTTTGTCTTTTGAAATTGTGTAACAAATCTTAAAGCAAAATTTATAAACTAAAAATACAAATCTAAATAAATAGATTTCTATTAGAAATATCATAAATCAATTTTTTCAAAACTATTCTTGAGGTATTGAAATGGGTGAACTATCTAAATTACCGAATATTGGTAATGTGCTTGAAAAACAATTAAATGATGTCGGAATAAACACAATCGATGACTTGATTAATCTTGGCAGTAAAGAGGCATGGCTAAAAATTAAAGAAATAGATGATAGTGCATGTTTAAATAGATTAATGGCATTTGAAGGAGCCATACAAAATATTCGTTGGCATAGCTTATCTGAGGAAGATAAGGATGATTTAAGGAATTTTTATAATTCACAAAAATGAATGTTGAATTGAAAATAGATATGTTTAGTCTAAAATAAGTTTAAATTTTAAAAAATTAAAATATTAAAAAAATTAAAAGATTAAAAAATTGAAAATAAAAATAATTAAAAATTAAAAAAGAAAAAAAGTTAAAATAATTTAACTTATCTTTTTTTAGCTATTTTTCCAGTTACTGTCTTGGCTTTTATGTTTTTGTTTCCCAAGAAAGTGACTTGATATTTATTTGACTTGAGACTTTTAATCTTAAGATTTTTAATGGCCAGTCCATTTTGAACCTTAACGATGTAAGACTTGCCATCTACTGTAAACTTGACTTTTCCTTCATCCACTTCTGCATCGTTTTTAAATCTTAAATTAGCTTTTAACTGTATATTTTGCTTGCCGGATAGGTTGATATCTGCCGCTTTCATTCTAATTGAAGTCTTCTTGATTATTATTGTTTTGTATTTAGGCTGTGCCTTTATCCCGCCATCTTCACAGTAGATTTTTGCTTTACATGTTCCCACTTCCAAATCGTTAGGGGTAATGTAATTTATTCCCTCATCATCAGTACAATAATATTCGGAAGCTATTCTCTTTCCTTTCTTCAAATAATCAACTGAAAGTAAGGTTTCTATTCCTTTTCCATTCCTTTTCTTAACAATCTTTGCTTCAAAGGCTCTTCCATCATTATACTCCCTTACGAAGGTCTTATCATCCTTAAACTTGATTACTGCATTTGACTTGTCGATTATCCTAAGCTTTTCAGCTGTCTTCTCATCCACTTTTCCAGTCACTTTCAGTTTTTTGGCCTTCTGGAATTGCTTGACTGATCTTTCTGTATAATATCCGAACCAGCCATCAACCTTTAAGTAGTGGCCCTTATAACTTAAGTAGTATCCATTCCTTTTCAAAGCCTTTTGGATTTTCTTAACAGCAACCTTATCCTTACTGCCTTTGGATATGGTTTTGAAAGAAACTTTATTTTTAGAACTTTTTTTAGCTGTGGCATTTTCTTTCACTTTTGCATTGCCTGATGAACTGACAATAGGTTCATCATTCTTGCTTGCTAAAGCAGGTTCTTCATTTGCATCATTTGTTAAAATATCTGGCGGTTCCTCATTTGTTAAAACGTTCTGTGGGATACTTTCTTCTAAAATAATTTCCTGATTATTATCAGCAACAGAAATATCTCTTGTTGAGTCATCTGCAGCACTGACTGCAGAGATGGAAATTATGCTAACAAGCAATATCAGTGCTAAAAATAGATATTTTTTCTTCATGCTAGTTTTCTCCTAATAAAATATTCTTAAATTAGTATTCTTTTGATATATTAGTATATGATTATTAATTATTTATAAAATTTTATTATATTTCTTGAAAATTTTAAAAAAGTGAAAAACATTTTAAAATAGTAAAAATGGGAATAATTAGATTTTAATATCATTCAAATCAAAATTCAATTTTCCTCCAATTGCTGCTCTAGCTATTGAAATTCCATTTGCCCCTGCTTTTAACATCTTCTCTGCTTGAGCAATGGAGTTTATTGAATTGTTTCCAATAATGAAGATGTTGGTATTATCTGATATTTGTTTTATTAAATCAAAATCAGCATCCCTTACCCCTTTTTTCATGGCATCTATGTGCAAGTAGTCCACTCCACAATCCTCTGCTAGTTTAGCTATTTCAAGGTTGTCCACTCCTTCAACATTGGCTCTCACCTTCATGGATACTTGGGACTGGGATTTTTTGACAACTTCATTGATGTAGTCTTCCAAATCTGGTCTTAAAAGCATTGCTTGTCCGCAACAGGCTTCAACAAGTTCCTCTTGTCTGCAATGGCAATTGATTTCAATGATGTCAAGATTTGCTATTTTGCTGATTTCAATAAGAGGATCTGGGGTGGTTCCTCTTAAGTTAGCGCTTACGCTTACATCAAAATTGTCTTTTATGGTGTTAACCTCATTTTCAATTACACGGTAAATCTCTTCTTTAGGGTAATTGAACTCTTTCCTGCCTCTGGCTATGATTCTTTCACAGGCATCTATTGATTCATTGTCAGTATTGTATCCTCCAATAGTGACTGTGTCAAATCCATAAGGTATAAGTTTCATTGCAAATTCTGCATTTGTTATTCCCGCCATAGGTGCAAGTACTTTAATGTTAACACTTCCTTAAGTTTTGATAATTGCAATTATTCTAAAATTGTATCATTCTATAAAAATAGTTTAAAAAAGTATAATAAAATAAAAAATGGAAATAAAAAGAAAAGTTAATTAAGTGAAAATAAGATTTATTTAAAGTTCTTCTATTACATGAATCCAATCTTTATTATTTCCTGCACGAATTATTTCAAGTCCGATGTCTGCCATATATGCTGCATCTTCCATGTTGTCTGCTCTACCGATACCTGCTTTTAGGCCGATTCCAATTTCTTCATCAATCTCTTTGAGAATTTGGGTGAGGTCATCTTCACTTAATCCATTACATGGGGACATAAAGTTGTCTCCACCAATGAAGAATAATAATGCGCCTTTTTCTCTAAGTTTAGTCATTAAGTAATGTTGTGCTTTGTTTACCATAAAGCTTGTATCAAAAGCAGATTCAATATCAGTTAAGGTTTCAGTTACACTGTTGATGTCAATATGTGCAGCTTGTACGAAACTGTCTTCTGGGTTTTCAATTAAATTGTTTATTGCTAAGATTTCTTTTCTTCCTGAAGATTGTGCTCCACCTTCTTTTTGAAGTGCAATGGTTGCTAATCTTTGAGCTTCGTGTGCAGTTTCTGCTGCTCCAACACCCATACTGATTGTAATTGGGTATCTGTTTCTAATAGATCTTTGAATTCTCATGTGGTCTTCTTCATTAAGACCGTTTGTGACTGCAAGTAAATTATCAAATCTTGTAAAGAACACTAAACCTTTTTTAGCAGCTATTTGTCTTTGCACATCTGCAAAAAGTTCTGCTTGTAAAATTTGAAGGTCAGATTCTGTACGTGGTCTTGGAGTAACTGTCCATGGACCATAATTATCGATTTGTATCAAAGTCATTTGTATCATATATTTTCACCTAATAGTAATATATTTAGTTATAACTAAATTAGTATTTAAACTTTAAGCATTTAATTAGTAATTTTTTTAAAAATCTTTTATTTTTAATAATTTTTTTTAATTTTTTATTAACTAATAATTTTTAATAATTTTAAATAATTTTAAAAATTTCTAAACAATTTTAAAACAATTTTTAGACAATTTTAAAAAATTTTTTATTCCAAAACCACTTTAGCCAGATTGATTTTATCCTCAATTGTCTTCATAAAAGTGTTGGTTATGATGACATTTGGAACGATTTCTTCAATTTCCTCTTTAAACTCTTCGTCTTGATTGTCAATCACCAATGTATTAAGGAATGATTTGTAAAGTTCTGCGACTCCTTTGGAGGAAGTTTCATAACCGAATGCATTCATGAATTGTCCAGCAGGGCCGCTAAATGCAGATCTGCCTACAAATGGAGAAACCGCGATAACCTCTTTCTCCTTAAGGGCATCTTCAACACCATCTATTGAAATGATAGGTCTTATTGAAGTGATTGGATTTGATGGTCCAAAGATTACTTTATCACATTTTTCTATTGCTTCAATAAGTTTTGGACTAGGGCTCACATGAGCATATTTCACTTCAATTACTTCACAGTTGCATTGATATTTGATCAAAAAGTCATGGAATTCTATTTCACCATGCTCTTTAGTTACAATGCTTATTTCAGATTCTTCATCACTCATTGGAATTATGCTTGCCTTAATGCCTAATTTGTCCTTTTGAAGTTCGACAATATCTGATAAGGTCCAACCTTCCTCAAGCAAAATGGCTTTTTGAAGTTTGGTTGCCCTGTCCTTATCTCCTAATCTGAGCAATTCAGTAGTTCCCATTTCAATTAGCTGTTCTCTAACTATGTAGGTATCCCCTTTAATTCCATACCAAAATTCCTCATCAATCATATCTGCAAAAGTATACATCACTGTATCAATATCCGCTGCAATATAACCTCTGGACATATATAAATTTTCCACAGTATTTACTACGACAGTGATCTCTTCTTCAGGGTAAATTTCCTTTATTCCTTGAATTAATTTTGGAGTTCCAGTGCCTCCAGAAAAAACAGTTATCATGATTTCCACTCTTTTTATTTTTATTGTGATATGATTTGTTTATTATTTTAATAATAATTAGATTATTTCACTCGTAAATTTAACAAATGACGTTTTTTTTAAAATTTTAACTTTAAAATTCTTCTTTTAATGGACCTCCACATTTAGGGCATGGAGTTTTTTCAGAAATTACTAAAGACATTTCACTATTGCAATTAGGGCAATCGTTATTTTCAAGAATGTTTCTCCTATCTTTGTAAAATGTTTTCTTAAAATCAAAAAATAGTATTTTAAATGTTTTATCATTATCGAGATTTTTAGAAATTTCTTTAGTCAATATTTTTTCAATCTCTTCTTGAGTGAATAGCTCATTGTCTTCAGGAACGTAGGTCTTAATTAATTCATTGCAATTTGGACAGTAGTTTTCATAAAGGAATCCTGAAATTAAAGATTTAGTCATCTTGTCTGAATTTTCCTTATTGTGAATATCTTCAATAAGTTCTAAATGATTGCTATCCTCTTTCTTGTCTTTAGAATAGAAATTTAAAATGGATTCAAGATCTTCTAAATTAGTATCTAAATAGAATATTAGGTTCTTATCTAAAAATGAAAAATCACAGCTTTCACATTTGAAATTAATTTCAACCATATTATACACTCAAAAAGAAAAAAAATCGTTTTGTTATAAACTGTTATTGTTTGTTATCTATTTTCTAAATACATCAAACTCTTTAGGTCTAAGCAATGGTTTGATTCCAGTTTCTGTGTCTCTAAGGTGGTTAAATGCATCAAATCCTCTAATCAATACGATAGGAATTCCTTCGTTTGCTTGTCCCATCAATAAGGATGCAGCTGCTGCAAGCTCATCTGCAGTAGCAACTTCAGTTGTTTCAAGAGCTCTGCCGAACAAGTCTTCCTCGCCGATTCTTACCCAAAGAGGATTGATTCCTGAGCAGCCAATAGCTGTTCCAATTGCACCTACTCTAAATGCTCTTCCTTGAGTGTCAGTAATGATTACTGCAATTTCCTTTTCAGTTTTTTCTTCTAAGTATTCTCTTATTTCCTTTGCAGATTGGTCAGGATTCTTAGGCATTGGAGTTGCTAATCCCTCTTCCACATTGGATTCATCAATTCCAGAGTTTGCACAGACGAATCCATGTTTGGTCTCGGTTACAATGAAATTAGGTCCAACTGCAACGATTTCATTTGATTCCTGCAAAATAGCTTCTACAAGTTTCGGATCTTTTTTGCATTGTTCTGCGATTTTAATTGTTTCCTCGCTTGGCTCAAGTTCATCAATTTTTATGTAGTTGCCTTCAGCTTTGGAAATCAATGTTTCTGCAATAAGCAAAATATCTCCATCTTCAAGAGCAATATTTTCCTTTTCTAAATCCTCTTCAATTATCTCAGCTATATTATCTCCTTTTTTAACTAAAGGAATTTCTTTTAATCCATATAATTTTAAAGTCATATTTAAATGTTATACTAATAAAATATAAAAAACTATTGTTATTCACAGAAATTATTGTTATTCACAGAAATTATTATTTCAGAAATTTTTATTTAGAGAAATTTGTAATTATTCACTAAAATTTGTTATTTATTGGAAATTTTTTTAAAAATTAACAATTATGCTTTATTTTTTTTTAAAAATTAACAATATGCTTTTATATTAAAAATAATAAATTTATTATTAGTATGATTAATAATCAGTTTTATTATTAATTTATTAGATTATTTAATTATTAATTAATTCTTTAGAGGATATTATGATTATAGAAAGTCTTATTAATGGATTTGACATGATTATGGAGATGCTCCAAAGTGGGGGAGTTATCACTTATATAATTCTTTTGCTTGGTATCTATGGTCTGTTAATATCTATAAGAAAGATATTTTACCTTAGAAAAATAAGTAAAATCGATGCTACAGAGATTATGGGGACTATTACCTCATCTATGGAACAAGGTGGAGCTATTGAAGCTTTAAAAAATATCAGTCACTATAAAAACCCTGTTTCAAGAATCATGTCTGAAGCATTGAAAATTGGTTATAAGAATAAGATAGAAGTGGAAGAAAGTATGGAGCAAATCTTCATTGTGGAGCTCTCAAAAATGACCAATGGTATTAGTGCATTAAAAACTATTATTGAGCTTGCTCCTTTCTTAGGATTGATTGGTACTGTATTAGGTATTTGGATGACCTTTAAGAATTTAGGTGTAAATCCTGATGCTGCAGCTATGGCAGAGGGTATTTACATTGCTCTTATTACCACTATTGCAGGTTTAACTGTAGCTATTGTTCTTATGCCATTATATACTTATATCAAAGGTTTAATTGATGCAGAAATGGATAAAATTGAATTAGCTACTAAAATGACTAATTGGAGTTATGCTGTAATTAAAATCAGAGTTTATGAAAAGTTGCCTTGTGTAATTGAAGCACTTCAAGAAGCAGAAGGTATTGTTAGCGTAAAGGAAATCTCTGATCCATATTCAAATATTCAAATTTCATTTAAGCCAAGTATGCTTGAAAAGAGTATAAGTAATATCATATTGGAAAAATGTGATGTAAAATCTGAAATTACTGAAAGTAAATTAAGACAATAATCAAGGGGCTGTTAAATTGGCAATTGACATTAAGCGTCATAAGGAGAAGATGAGTAGGGATGAGCCTGAAATCAAGTTGGTTCCTTTTATTGACATTTTATTTACTTTACTTATCTTTTTAGTAGTGACCAGTACTTTCGGTGCTGCATCTGTTACTGGTGATGACACTGGCACAGGCACTGGAAAGCCAAATATGACTGACACTACTGGAGATGCAGAGTATTATTTGCTGCCTGTTGCAGGACTTCAGAAAGTTGTTGTAAATGGTGTAGATATGTCTTCTGAGATAAGAGGAAATGCTGTCGGTGTTCATGCAAGAGTGCTGGATGAGGGTGATGTTCAGATTAAAACGAGTGAACATGCAATATATATTCAAGCACCTTCTGGAATGACTCCTCAAGAGGCAGTTCATATGCCAGAGTGATTTTAAAGTTTATTTTAATTTTTTTAATATTTTCAAATTTTTCATATTTTAATGCTTTTTTAAAATATGATTTTTTTATTTTTTAATTTTTTAATAGTAAAATTTTTTTAATTTTAAAATTTCTTTAATTTTAGAATTTCTAAATTTTTTAATTATTGGATTTTGTATATTATAATTAATTTGGGGTAAAACAATGTATTTAGGCAGAATTATTTCAGCAGGAAAAACAGAAGATGGAAAACCATATGTTGCTTATAGAGTTTCAAGCAGGTCTTTTCCAAACAGACAAGTAAAAGTTCTTGAAGATGAAGCAGCCATCATTCCAAAGGAAGGGTTTGAAACAGATATTTTCAAAAACTCTTACATTGCTTATGATTGTGTAAAGACTGTAGGTGACATTGCAATTATTTCAAACGGTTCTCAAACCAATCCTATTGCAGATAAGATAGCTATTGGAATGAATATCAGGGATGCAATGGCATATTCATTAATCACATTAGATTATGAAAAGGATGATTATAACACTCCAAGAATTGCTGCAGTAGTTAAAGGAAACGAAGATGATTTTGAAGCTTATATTGGTATTGTAACTGACAGTAAAGTATTAGTTGAAAAAATAGAAGATGGTAAAGCTCAATTCATTTCCACATATGAGAAAAACACACCGGAAGATGTTGTTTTTGCTGCAGAAACTCCTGATGATGCATGTAAGTTTATTTTCGACGAAGGTGCATTTGCTGAATTTGAAAATCCTGTCTCTTCAGTTGCAGCAATATTTGATGGAAAATGGAAAATTGCTGGTTTCAATCCAGATTAAATCCCCAAGCTTTTTAGCCTTCGGCTAAAAACCTTGACCAAAATTCTTTCCAATTTATTTAGGTAAATTGGATTTTTTTTATTTTTTTTATTTTTTGCATTGAAAAATTTTAGTTTAACTTATTCTAATTTTTCAGCCTCTTCGGCTTCTTTAATTTTCTGGACTGTTCCCCAACTTCTTCTAACGAAATCTGGCATTTCATCATATTTAAATTTCTTCAAGAAGTTTTTGGTTTTTGGATCGCTTGGATAACCTGAACCGATTCCATCTCTGTCCTTGGTGGATCTGATGTACTGCTTATTAATTTCTTCAATAATCATGTCCCTTTTTGCTTTTGCAATGATTGAAGCTGCTCCAACCGCAAGATAGTTATCATCTGCCTTATGTTCCGCAATGACCTCACAGCTATGGCCTACATATTCTTCCATCTCCTCCTGAAGTCTTCCTTCCTTAACATCCAAAGCATCTATGATGATTCTATCTGCTCGAAGAGTATTTATGATTTTTTTCATAGCTAGTTTTTCTATTTGATTAAGATTAATTCCTTTTGCTCTTAAAGTGTCAATATCCTTTGCAGTAATTACCACTGTTTCATAATCGAACATTTTAGTTAACTTACGATATAGGACAGCTCTTCTGTTAGGAGTTAATCTTTTAGAATCTTTCACGCCCATTCTTTCAATGATCTTTTCTTTTTTCTCAGGTATTACAATACCGGCCATAACCATAGGGCCTAAAACAGGGCCTCTTCCAGCTTCATCTAATCCTAGTGTATCCATATTATTAAATCCAGTTTTATTATTTAAATAGTTTAGTTTTATTTAGTTTTCATTAAATAGTTACATATCAGTTTTATTAATTTTTATAAAATAAGATTTTAAAGTTTAAAAGAAGTAATTTTGATGGTGTTGGTTTTTGGTGTTAAAAGGAATATTATGGATTGTAAAGACAATCCATAGTATTATACGTATTAATAACGCTTGAAATTGTTTAAATTTATTTCATAGCTTTTAAACGTACTTCCGGTTCTAAAGCTAATGGTTCAGCAGCTACGATTGCAGTTCCTTTTGCAACTACGGTCATAGGGTCATCAGAAATTTGAATTGGGATGTCGGATTCATCATAAATTCTTTCTTTAAGACCTCTTAATCTGGAACTTCCTCCTACTGCTACAGTATTTTTGTAAACTCCCATCATCAATTCTGCAGGTAATCTTTCTAGGATAATGTTTAATCCGCCAACAACTGCTTGGATGATTGGTTCTACTGCATCTGCAACTAACATTGAGTCAATAACAACTTTTTTAGGTCTGTTAGTTTCTAAGGATTTACCAATAACTTCATAACTTAAGTTTTCAAATTCTTCGCTGCAATGAATCATTCCAATTTCCATTTTTGCAGCTTCCGCATCGTGAATGCTAATTGCAACATTGTATTTTTCTGCAACCAATTCCACGATTCTATTATCAATGTCGTCTCCACCTACTCTTACGGTTTCGATATCGTTGATTCCACCAAGGGAAATAACCACCAAATCAGTAGATCCTGCACCAATGTCAATTACCATGGTTCCATTTGGTTCTGCGATAGGCAATCCTGCACCAATAGCTGCAGCTAAACCTTCACTGACTACTAAAACGTATTCAGCACCAGCTTTTCTACCTATTTCTTCAGCAGCATTTTTTTCTACTTCAGAAGCGTCTCCAGGAATTCCAATAACAATTCTTCCCACGGTTTCTCCTTCGTTAATACCAATTTCCATAGCTCTAATGAGTAATGCTTGTGCTTGTGCAACGTTTTCGATTACTCCTTTTTTAAGTGGTCTTACTGCAACAATGTCCTCTGGAGTTCTGCCTAACATTTTTTTAGCTTCTTCTCCAACAGCAAGTACTGCGGAAGGGTCATCTTTTTTTACAGCAACTACAGAAGGAATTTGGTATAAGTCAAATTTGTCTCCTGATGGTTTTGCAATTACTGTGTTTAAGGTACCTAAGTCAATACCTAAACTATTTTTCACAACTCTTGTTGGTTCAATTTCAATAGCGTCTTCATTTCCGAAAATACTCAAAGTTATTCCTCCATTGATAAAATTAAATTAAATCATTTAATAGATTATTTAATCGATTTTATTTTTTTAATTATTAATTAATTCATGTTTTTGAATTGAAATATTCAACTAAAATATTCATAAAATTAATTAATGTTTTAACAATAATTATTTATAATTTTTATTAATAATAAGTTTTTGTATAAAATTATGAAAAGATTTTAAGAATTATGTAAAAATAGTCAAAAATATGATTTTTTTGTTGGGTGTGTAAAAAGTTTAATTAATTATTGTAGTTGATTTTCTTCTTGTGATTCTAAGGTGTTGTCTAGATTGGTGTTTTCTTCTTGTTTCTCTTCTTCCTGATTTTCTATTTTATCTTCTTCCACATTCTCAATGATTCTTTGCTTTTCTTTATCTTGGATTGTTTTCTTTAAGTCAATTCCAAATAAGCTATTGTTTTGGCTAATTTCTTTAACATGCTCAATATCATTTTCATCTACTACAGAAACTAGGATTGCGGATAAAACAACATCGCTCATATCAAGTATTGGGGTCACTGTACTTCTTAAAAAGGATGGCAATTTAAATCTTGTATTAAGCTCAGCCTTAATAAAACTGCTTGTATGATCTTCAGCTAAAATGTTTATTTTTGTATTTTGCCTATTTGTTTCTCCATTGAATGATTTCATTGATTCTTCGGGACCAACAATCACCAATAGATTAGGCACTTCATTAATATGCACATTAGTTATCTCTACAGATGCCCCTCCTTTCTCATTGCACCTGTTTCTAAGTTCGCTGATTTTCAGTGTCTCTCCTTTTAGCATTAAGCAATCAAATCTTTTTGAAGTGTATTTATCTAAAATCTTAATGGATTCTCTAAATAGAATTTGAACTCTATCCTTAGCGGTAATTGCATTGTATGCTATATCATCAACTAGCTTTTCATTACCTGCGATGACACACCATACGTGTTCATTATTCTCTCTAGATGAAACTTTTGCAGCTCTTCTGAGAATTTGTATCC
Organism: uncultured Methanobrevibacter sp.; assembly: GCF_902784195.1. Classification (NCBI taxonomy): domain Archaea; kingdom Methanobacteriati; phylum Methanobacteriota; class Methanobacteria; order Methanobacteriales; family Methanobacteriaceae; genus Methanobrevibacter; species uncultured Methanobrevibacter sp. The sequence goes on along the minus strand of NZ_CACZTX010000009.1, from coordinate 254,403 downwards.
TGTCTTCAATCATATAATCACTTAATAGAGTTTAAATTAATTTTCGAATCCTTTTTCTTAAATCCTTTGATTTTTTCGAATCAATTATCTGTTTATTGTTTGCATATTCATTTTAAATTATTGTTCGTATTACTATTTTCAATTAAAACCAAGAATTTTAATGCTATACTATTTTAATATATTTCATTATTATAATATAAAATTTTGTTTTTATATAGGCCTATATAAATCAGTTTATTTTTTTAAAAAAAATTAAATATAAGATAATAGAATATATTAAATACTATTGAGTAAATATTTAAGTAATGAATTAAAACAATATTCATGTAATATTGCTTAATGAATTATGCTAGTTTGTAAAAATTGTTTATTTTTTAAGTAAAGTTATAGTGAAAATGTAGAATTGAATTCATGTAAAAAAATTTAATTTATTTAGAATATTTACTTTATTTAAAATATATATTATTTTAATTAAAAATGCTAATTTGAGTTTATTTTTCAAATATAGTTAAATTTTTTAATTAAATTACTTTTAACTAATGTATTGTTATTTTATATTGATTTAGAAAACAATTAATCGTTTTTTGAAAAAATTAATAAGGGAGTTTATTTAAAATATTATTTGGAGTCAAATTATGAGATTAAAAAGTGTAGGAATGGGATATTTTTTAGCTATTCCTGATGTCATTTCAATATTGAATTTGGTATTTGGATTTTTAGCTATTTTAATGGTTATTGGCAATCATTTAACATATGCATCAGTGTGCATACTTGTTGCAGTTGTTTTTGACTCTGTAGATGGATGGGTTTCAAGAAAACTTAATCGTGATGATAAATTTGGTTTTGGTAAGAATATTGATTCCTTAGCAGATATTGTATCTTTTGGTGTTGCGCCTTCAGTCATCTTATATTATATAGGATTAGGAATCTCTGACTGGGCAGGATACTTAATGGCGATCATTGCTGTTTTAACACTTGTTTGTGGTATGTTAAGACTTACTCGTTACAATGTAATTTCAGATAAAATTAATTACCACGGATTTGTTGGATTCCCAATACCTGGTACAGCTATTATCATAGCAACTTATTACCTAAGCGGTTTATTTAATGTTGCAGTTGCTGCAATATTAATGTTGTTTGCAGCTTATTTGATGATCAGTACAATCAGATACCCTAAAGTTGACAATTATTATGTTATTGGATTTGGAGCAGTAATGATATTATTATTGATTTTACCTATTAATGTATCAATAGGTGCTGTAAATCTTCCAGCTTTAGCATTGTTTGTATTATCATTAGTCTATATGTTCATGACCTTCTTAGAATTCTTCATTGATACTGAAGAAGCTTTAACTGCAGAAAATGTTAATAGAAATATTGGTCAAGTTAGAGAAATAACCGCTGATAAAGTCAGTGGTTCCTTAAGTTCTGCAAAAGATGCTTTCAAATCAATGAGAGAGAATATCAATAAGGTTTCTTCAGGGGAAATTATTGGTGAAGCTAAGAAGTCAGATAAAGAAGAAGAGGAAGAGGAAAAACTATTGAATATCAGTACTGGTGAAGTGGAAAACGAATAGTTTTATTAAGTAATTTTCTTAATTATTTCTTAAAACTTTCTTCACTTTTTATTTTTTATATTTTATTTTCGAGTTTTTTGATTCCAATTTCTTTTTTTTAAATTTTTTATCAAACTATTTTTATTATTCCATCAATTGGGAAATTTAATTTATTCATTTAATTTATTTAATCCTATTAATTCTTTGAAAACCTGTTTTTTCTGCTATTTTTATCTCATTCCGTTTTAGGTTTGATAACTATGACTAATCGGAAAAATCGATTTAATTTATTTAAGAATGATAAGTTTAAGATTAAATTAAAAAATAAGGGGGTAAAAAAGAAATCTAATGATAAAACGAATGATGAAAAGTCAGAGTCTTCGGATTTTTTAAGTTTTGATTCTATAATTCCTGAAAATTCCCCCTTAAAGAATAATTCACATTCTAGTTCTGGATTTTATAATGATGAGTTTAGTCTTAAGGATAATTTAAGGTATAACTCAAGGAATAATTCAAAGGATAATTTAAGGCTTAACTCAAGGAATAATTCAAGGGGCAATTCAAGGGATAATTCTGATGCCAAAAATGATTTGGATGAATTTGATGAAAAATACTCCAAATACATATATTCTCCAGATTCTAATGGTCTAAGTGATTTTAAAAATACTTCTAATGAAAAGTTTAATGGGATGAAAAATTCTCAAAATGAGTTTTTTGTGGATAATCATTTAAAGGAAGATGATAAGAAAAATCTTAAAGAGAATCTTTTAAATTTCAAAAAAAATCTATTGAATAAAAATGATGCTTCAAAATCATTTTTTGCTAAAGCGGTTATTCTATTGATATTTTTAGTGTTAATATCCTCTGTATTTTACTTTTTTGTTTATCAACCATTTCAGAGCGAATTGAATTTGGAAAAAAATTCAAAGCTAAATGAGCTGAATGCCTTGTATAAGGGGCCTTTAGAGTTAAATTCAAATGCTTATACTTTAAAGAATAGAATTGATCAATCTTATGATATTGAAGAAATCAAGTCGATTGATGTTTTAAGGTTTGCCACTAAGGATTGGAGAATTTATCATAGTTCTAAGATTGTATCTTCTAAGGATGATTTTGGTAGAGTGATGATGTCTTATGGAGAAAATAAGAATATTATCATGTCTGTTAAAGATGCAAATGATTTTGTTAAGGATAATGATGCTAAAATCCTATCAAATGTTCAATTCAATAAAGTCAACACAGTCATTGTTCCAATTTCTCTTACAAGGCTTCAGGCTACTGCAGGATTAATTTCTGTAGGTTCTGTTGTTGATGTCTACTGCTTAAGAGATAATTCTTCAGAGCATATGGATGATTATGATAGTATGGATAGCAATGTAAGTTCAGTGCAATCAAATGAAACCATTGCTAATGGCACTTTGGAAGAGAATGAAGAAGACCCAATTGTAAGTGGAGCAACAGTTTTGGCTATCCTGCGTTCTAAGGATAGTGGTTTAGTTGATAGCACTGTTTCCAAATCAAGAACAATCATTAAAGGAAATGAAACAAAACCATTTGAAAACACTGTTTCCTATTCAAGTGATGTTGAAGAACTTCTTAAATCTGCAGTATTGAATTCAAACAATGTTGTTGATGCTTTAGATTCTTATTTGATGAATTATGGTGTTAGATTGTCTAATTTCGAAAGAATGTCTAATTTGGGTGATCTCGATTCAGAGTATATTATTCTTCTAGAGGTCCCTCATTCTGATGTTAATTTCATCATCAACAATATGGATAATTTAATTTTAACAATTCCTACAGATTTTGCTCCTGACTGGGTCGTTAATGAATTGAATGAAACATATTATGAAAACTTATATCAGGACAATTCTTTGGATTTATTATAATTTTCATTGATTTTTATCATTTTTTCTTTTAATTTTTTATTTTTATCTTTTCAATCCATTTTTCAAACAAAAATATTATAAATTTATTAAATATGAAAAATAGATAAAAAAATATCAAGATTAAAATTTAAGATTAAATATCAAAGTAATATTAAGAAATTTAATGAAATTTAATGTTAAGTGTTTTTATTTGCAAATTTATTGCAAATATTTTTGAATTTAGAATAGTTTAATTCGTTGTTGATTTTTATGGATATAAAGAGTTTTTTAAAGCCTACAACAATCATTGTAGTCATTGCTTTCTTAATTATAGGGTTATATGCCTTAACAGAAGTAAATTACTTTTCATATAAGAATGTAGCTGAATCTAATGATGTGAATGCATCTGTAATCATTATTCCTTCATTGGGAGTCTTTGAAAAGATTAATAATGTTTCCATATCTCAAGGGGTAATGTATGACACCACTTCGAACATTCCAACTAAAGGAGATACTGTTTTATTTGGTCATAGGACATTGCAAGGCTCTCCATTTTTACGTTTAGATGCTCTTAAGAAAGGGGATGTAGTCACTTTAGAATGGCCTGGAATCGGTGAAATCAATTACACTGTTAAAGATTCTAAGATAATATCCCCCGCTAATTATTTGGATTTAAATGAAAGTCATGAAACTGGAGATATCCATAATCAGGAATTGATGTTAGTAACTTGCCATCCTATTGGCTCATCTGCTGAAAGACTTCTTGTAACTGCTCAGTTGAATTCTACAAGTTTCATCAATGAAACAGCATTGGAAGAAAATCCTCAAGCTAATGGGGCATGGTTCATTACTGCAGGATTCTTAATATTTGGACTTATAATATCCTATTTCACTCCTGCTGATGAGCGAAAAATTATTTTAGCGGTTGTCATAGCTATTACAATTGTTCTGGTTTATTTCTGCATTTTCCCAGTATCTTCACAAATTTGGGCTGATCAGTTAGGATGGTTAAATAGCTTAATGGGAATTAATTAAATTCTTTTAATTTTTTAAGTTAATTTTTTAAGAGTCATATGAAAATAAAATTATTCTAATATTCACTTGAAATTAATTTATTTTGAGGTATTTTATGGACACTAAAGAAAAATATTTTTCTAATATTTCAAATAGGGAAAGGGCAATATTTGAAGGGGCCATTAGTATGGGGGCTTTGTTCCATCAATTCGTAGGAACTCCCTTTAATAAAACCAATATTGCTAGTTTGGAAAAAGCTATGGAAGAGTCTTTCACTTTGCAGCCTTGCATTGATAAGGTAGAGGTTTCAATTGATTTGGATAGATTGGATAAGGCAATGACTGAATTTGAATACACATCTTTAAGTGGGGATATGCTGGATGTTAAAATATATTCAAAAGTCGATGATGTTTTGGCTGTTATCCGAATCAAATTCATAGAAGAACTTAATTATCCTTTAATGTTTGTTGAGGAGATAATTGAATAATTTGGTTAGTCCTTATTTTTTATAACTCTTATTTTTTCCAATCTCTTATTTTTTCTATTTTTATTTTCATAATCCAATAATTGATTTTTATTATTTTATATTCCTACTTAACTTTTTTTAGCTACTTTTTTATTTTTTTTTAATTATTCTAATGATTTTAATTATTTTAGATAATTCCTATTTTTTTAATTATTTAGTTTAAATATACTAAATTATTTAAATAAACACTGCCATATATATTAATATTATGATTAATATCTTAAGGTAAACAATAGCGATAAGGTATTTATTTTAATATTTGAATTAATTTATTTCAAACTATACAAAGAATGTGAGATGATTTAATGATTATTATAGATTCTAAGCTTTGTAAAGGATGCGATATTTGTATAGCTACTTGTCCTAAAAATGTCTATTCAAAATCTGACAAAGTAAACACAAAAAATGTTTACCTTCCTTTCCCAGAACATGAGGAAGGTTGCACTAAATGTGGTTTATGTGAAGTATCCTGTCCTGATCAAGCTATTTATGTTGAAAAAGAGGTGGAATAAATGGTGGAAGAGCGATTTGTTCAAGGAAATGAGGCTTGCGCATTAGGTGCAATAGCTGCAAACTGCAGATTCTTTGCAGGTTACCCAATTACTCCATCTACTGAAATTGCAGAACAAATGTCTATTTTGCTTCCAAAATATGGGGGTTCTTTTGTTCAAATGGAGGATGAAATTGCATCTGCAGGAGCTATCATTGGAGCTTCCTGGAGTGGTATGAAAGCAATGACTGCCACTTCCGGCCCGGGTATTTCATTAATGCAGGAAAATATAGGTTATGGATTCATTACAGAAACCCCTATTGTAATTATCAATGTTCAAAGAGGTTCCCCATCTACTGGTCAACCTACCATGTCTGCTCAAGCTGATATGATGCAAGTTCGTTGGGGTTCTCATGGAGATTATGAACCTATTGCTTTAGCACCTTCATCCGTTCAGGAATTCTTTGATTTCACAATCAAAGCTTTTAATTTAGCTGAGGAATACAGAGTTCCTGTAACTGTTCTTGCTGATGAAGTTGTAGGGCATATGAGAGAAAAATTGATAATTCCTGATGATATTGAAATTGTTGCTCGTAAAAGACCTGAAAAGGCAGATGGCCAATACATGCCATTTGATGCTCCTTGTGATGGAACTACTCCTATGCCTGCTTTTGGTGATGGATTCAATATTCACGTCACTGGACTCACTCACGATGAGAGGGGTTATCCCGACACTAACGATCCAGACACTCATACTCAATTAGTTGAAAGATTATGCAATAAAGTTTTAATGCATAGAAAGGATATCTGTTCCGTTAAAAAGGAAAATTGTGATGATGCAGACATCGTTATTGTATCATGTGGTTCTCCATATCGTTCTGTTGGGGCTGCTATGAAAAAGGCAAGAGAAGAAGGCATTAAGGTAGGATCTCTTAAAATTGACACTCCATGGCCTTTCCCAGAAGAGGAAATTGCTGAAATCGCTAAAACTGCAAGTGACATAATTGTTCCTGAAATGAATTTAGGACAAATTGTTCATGAAGTTGAAAGAGCAGCACATGGTGAAGCTAATGTTCATTTGATTGGCAAGATTGGAGGAATCCTTCATAAGCCTGATGAAATTTACGAAAAGATTAAGGAGATTAATGGATAGGTGGTAAAATGGTAGAAAAGGAAAGTCCATATAAAAAATATCTTAGAGAAGAAAGATTGCCACACATATTTTGTCCAGGCTGTGGAAATGGTACTGTAATGAGCACCTTCTTTAAAGGATTGGAAGGAACTGACATTGATTTTGAAAATGTTGCTATGGTTTCAGGTATCGGTTGTTCTTCAAGAATCCCTGGTTATGCAAAATGTGATTCACTCCACACAACCCACGGAAGAGCTTTAAGCTTTGCAACCGGTCTTAAAGTTGGAAACCCTGACTTGGATGTTGTTGTATTCACTGGTGACGGGGATGCAGCATCCATTGGTGGAAATCATTTGATTCATGCTGCAAGAAGAAACATTAATCTTACTGTAATCTGTATCAACAATAATATTTATGGTATGACTGGTGGTCAAATCAGTCCAACTTCACCTAAAGGAAGCTTTGGTACAACTGCACCTTACGGTTCAAGAGATGTGCCTTTTAATTTAGCTGAGCTTGTAAGTGCAGCTGGTGCATCCTATGTTGCTAGATGGACCACTACCCATCCTCTTCAATTATCCAAAGCTATTCAAAAAGGTTTGGAAAATGAAGGTTTCTCATTTATTGAAGTTGTTTCCCAGTGTCCAACTTACTTTGGACGTAAAAACAAGATGAAAACTCCATTGCAAATGTTCCAATGGATCAAGGAAAACAGTATCAATAAAAGAAGAGCAGAAAAGATGGATGAGGCTGAATTGGAAGGAAAAATCATTGTTGGTGAATTCGCTAATAATCCACATGCTGAATTAACTGATAACATCAAGGCATTGGCTGAAGAGAATTCAGACAAGCCATTAGCTATTAAATCTGCATTTGAGGAGTTGGATTAAGATGAGAACTGAAGTTCGTATAGCTGGTTTTGGTGGTCAAGGAGTAATCATGGCAGGAGTTATCATTGGTAAGGCTGCTTCACTCTTTGATAATAAAAATGCTGTTCAAACCCAATCCTACGGTCCTGAAGCTCGTGGAGGGGCTTCCAGAACTGAAGTTGTTATTGATGATGATGAAATCGACTATCCTAAAGTAACCAGTCCAGACATTTTGGTTGCTATGTCTCATGAAGCTTTAATCAAGTATATGGGGGATTTGAAGGACAAAGGAGTCTTGATTATCGATCCAGATATGATTGTTGAAGAAGAGATAGTTGATTTTGTAAAGGAACACAAAATAAAACTTTACAGAGCACCTGCAACTAAGACTGCAACTGAAGATGTGGGACTTAGGATAGTTGCAAACATTGTAATGATCGGTGCAATTGTTAAGGTCACTGAAGTTGTTTCAGTTGATGCAGCAAAACAAGCTATTTTAGACAGTGTACCAAAAGGAACCGAAGATAAGAATATTCAAGCATTTGAAGCAGGATACGCTTTGCTTTAAATATTTTTATCATTTTTTATTTTTTTAATATTTCAAATGATTTTTGAATTATTTTTATTATTTCTTATTTTTATTATTTCTATTAATTTTTTAATTTTTTAATTCAATTTTCACTATTTTTTATAAATAATTTTAATAATAAGAAATAACATATTATATTATGTTTAAGATAATACATCAGTTCTATTGCAATATATTTATAATATATTTACAAAAATTTTTCATAGGACATTTATCTTTTTAATTTATTTTAATATTCATAAGTATTTTTAAAATTCATACTAATTTTCATGCTTATTAAATAAGAGTGAGAAAAATGAAGTTTTTTGAACATAGTGCAAAAAAGGTTTTTGAAAGTGAAGGAATTAAAATTTTAGAAGGGCATGTTGTATACTCTCCTGAAGAGGCAATGGAAGTTGCTACTGAATTTGGTAGACCTATTGTACTCAAATCTCAAGTTTTAGTCGGTGGAAGAGGTAAAGCAGGAGGTATTAAGTTTGCAGACAACCCTGGTGAAGCATTTGAAATCGCTAATGAGTTATTAAAGTTAGAGATTAAAGGTGAAAAAGTAAAACACTTGCTCATTGAAGAAAAAGCAAATATCCAAAGGGAATTTTTCTTAAGTGTTTCAAATGACAGGGCAAATAAAACTCCAATCATTATGGCAAGTGCTGAAGGTGGAGTGGAAATTGAAGAATTGGCTAAGACATCCCCTGAAAAAATCATTAGATATAATGTAGACCCATTAAAAGAGTTCTTGCCTTATGAAGCTCGTGAAATAGCTCGTAAAATGGAAGTGGGCTCTGAATTGATGTCTCAAATTGGTGCTATCATTTGGAAGCTCTATAATGTTTATGATAAGTACGATGCAGAAATTGCAGAAATTAACCCTCTTATCTTAACAGATGATGGTTTGATTGCAGCTGATGCAAAATTGGAAATTGAAAATGATGCTTTATTCCGTCATCAAGATCAAGTAAGACAAAACAGATTCAAGAAAAAGGATTTTGCATTTGTAAAGCTTGATGGTGACATTGCAGTTATCGGAAATGGTGCAGGATTGACTTTAACCGGTATGGATATGGTTACATTATTCGGTGGAAAACCTGCAACTTTCTTGGATATCGGTGGTGGAGCATCTGATGAATCCATTAAAAAAGCTTTAAACTTAGTTTTAAATTACCCTCCTGTAAAAGTGGTATTCCTTAATGTTTTAGGTGGTATTACCAGAGCGGATGATGTTGCAAGAGGTGTAATTGCAGCTTTAGAAGATAATAAATGGGATGTAAACATTGTAACAAGACTTACTGGTACAAATGAAGAGGAAGGTCAAAGATTACTTGAAGAAGCAGGCATTCCTTATGAAATCTCATTAGAAGAAGCTGCTAAGAAAGCAGTTGCAATGTGTGAAGAAATTAAAGCAAAAGAAGCAGCTAAATAGCTATGCTTCTAATTTTTCTTTTTTTAACTTTTTTACTTTTTTTTAAACTTTTTTTAATATATTTAAGTTTTTTTCAATTTTCATAACTTAAATTTAATTATTTTTTTAATTAAACTTTTTTTTTAAAAAATAGGATGTTTTTTATTCCAATAAAACAACTCTACTGACTTCAGACTCTTTAGTTAATTCTCTGCCAGTTTTATCAGCTATTTCTTGAGCAAAGTCACGAACTTCCTGATTTGATGGCATATTGTCAAGACTTAATCTTTTTCTGGAAGATCCTACAAACATGTATGCTTTCACTTCAACATATTTTGGGTTTGCCTTATTGATCAGTTTAGCATATTCGTCAGTGTTTATCATGTTTTTGCCCTTAACTGAAGTAATTCTAATTGCTGTTCTGCTGTTAAAACTGTTCATAAGTTCAAGTGTTTTGTTTAAATTGCTCCAAGCATCATTTATTTGAGGGTTACATAGCTCTTTATACACTTTCTCGTTAGGTGCATCTAAGGAAACATACAGTTGAGTTGGTTCGTTTTCAAGGCTTCCAAGTTTTTCCCAATACATTCCATTGCTCACTAAAAATGTTGTGAAATCCTGTCTGTGGAATTCTGCTAAAAGCTCATCAATCTCAGGATATAAAGTCGGTTCACCCGCAAGTGAGATTGCAGCGTTTGTCGGCTTCTTGCTTTCTTCAAGCTTTTTCCTATCTGCCTTTTTATTTCCACCAAAACCGCATAAGAGATTGTTTTGAGCTTTTATGGCGCCTTCAATAATTGTTTTAGGATCATCATATTCCCCTTCCCATTCTATTCTGGTTTGACTTAAGTCTCTCCAGCAAAAAGAGCATTTTTGGTTACAGAATGGTACAGCTGGAGACATTTGAAGACATCTGTGGGATTGCACTCCATAGAATTGCTCTTTATAGCAAACTCCTTCATTAACCATGCTTTTTCTAGTCCAATGACAGATTTTTGCAGCCGCATGGCCGTGCTCTCCTACAAATCTATAACCGCTGTATTCCAATTTTGCTTGTTCTTCTTTAGTGAATGCCATAATAATCCTTTGATTTTTTTGTTGATTAAAATAATTTAAATATAATTAAGAATATATATTTTATTAATATAGTAATAATTTTTTTAATTATTCTATTTATTATTTATCATACTAAAATGCATAAATATTAGATGTATAAATGTTTGATGTATAAATGTTTGATGCATAAATGCTAAATGTTATTTAATTATAGTTTTTAAGGAGGATTTGATTTGAGTCTTAAAACACCTGTTGTTATATTAAATTTTAAAACTTATTTGGAATCCAGTGGTGAAAAGGCATTGGATTTGGCTAATGCTTTAGAAAGTGCTGGTGAAGAATCTGGAATTACAATGATTGCTGTACCGCAAGCTATTGATATTTATAGAATTAAAGAGGAAACCAATATTCCTGTACTTTCTCAACATATTGATGCTGTATCTCCTGGAGGTCACACTGGAAGCAATTTATTTGAAAGTTTCCTTGCAAGCGGTATTGATGGGACTTTATTGAATCACTCTGAATGCAGAATGACTCTTGCAGACATTGCAGAAGTTGTTAAAAAGACAAAAGAGGCAGAACTTATTTCATGTGTCTGTACCAATAATATTGAAACAAGTGTTGCAGCCGCTACCTTTTCTCCAGATTATGTTGCAGTGGAGCCGCCTGAACTTATTGGTACTGGAATACCTGTTTCCAAAGCTGATCCTGAAGTTGTTAAGGGAAGTGTATCTAAAGTTAAAGCCATTAACAAAGATGTTAAGGTTTTATGCGGTGCAGGCATTTCCACTGGTGAGGATATGGCTGCAGCTATTGAATTAGGTGCTGAAGGTGTTCTTTTAGCTTCTGGAATCATTAAGGCAGAAAGCCCTAAAGATGCATTATTGGATTTAGTAAGTAAGATTTAATTTTATTTGAATTATGAAACTATTGTTATTGAGTGAAATTATGGCTAACTTTAATACTATTGATGATTTTGATGTAAATGGCAAAACAGTTTTAGTTAGGATTGACATCAACTCTCCTGTGGATCCTAATTCTGGAATCATTTTAGATGACACCCGTATGAAATTGCATGCTGAAACCATTAAGGAATTATCTATGAAAGGTGCTAAAACTGTTATTCTTGCTCACCAAAGTCGTCCAGGTAAAGATGATTTTACCACATTGGAGCAACATGCTGTCGTTTTATCTAGAGCGGTCGGTTTGGAAGTGAAATATGTTGATTCAATTTTCTCATCTAAGGCAAGGGAATCAATCATAGCTTTAGAGCCTGGACAAATTTTACTTTTAGAAAATGTCAGGTTCTTTTCAGAAGAACAATTAAAGCGTTCCGCGGAAGAGGAAGCTACTTCTGTGCTTGTTAAAACATTGACTCCTCTAGTTGACTATTTTGTAAATGATGCATTTGCTGCAGCACACAGGTCTCAAACCTCCTTGGTTGGGTTTACAAGAACCGTTCCATCAGCAGCAGGAAGAGTCATGGAAAAGGAATTGACCGTTATTGGAAATGCTTTAGCGAATGTTCAGCACCCTTGTGTTTTTGCTTTAGGTGGAATGAAGGCAGACGATTCAATTACAGTTACTGAAAATGTTTTAGAAAACGGCACTGCAGATTATGTCCTTGTTTCAGGTCTTGTTGCTAATATATTCATTTGGGCAGCAGGTTATGATATCAAATCCACTAACAAGAACTTCATTGAATCAAGAGGATATCTTGATATGGTGGATAAATGCAGAGACCTTATTGAAAGGTTTGGTGATAAGATCGTTTATCCTACTGATGTTGCAGTAAGTGTTCAAGGGGATAGGGCAGATGTAACTATTGAGAATATTCCTGATGCTTCCATTTTTGATATTGGTAGAGATTCACTGATAAAATATTCCAAGATTTTAAGAGAGGCAAAAACCATTTTCGCAAATGGTCCTGCGGGTGTGTTTGAAGACCCTAAATTTGCAATCGGTACTGAGGATATTATCAATGCAATTGCATCATCAAAAGGATTTTCAGTTATTGGTGGAGGGCATATTGCAGCAGCTACCGTTAATTTAGGATATGGTGATAAGATGGATCATATCAGTAGTGGTGGTGGAGCTTCCATTGATATGTTGGCTGGTAATCCATTACCTGCAGTTGTAGCTCTTGAAGAGTCTAAGGAATTATTTGACGGTAAATAATCCTTGTAAATAATTCTTAAAATAATAATATTTTTAATAATAAATAATTTTTATTTCTAAAAAAATTATTTATCCTACTTCTTTTCTTTTTTTAATTTTATTCTTATTTTTTATTCATTTAATTGTTTTTCATAAAAATTTTTAATGATTTTTACCATATTTTCTAGTTATTTTAAATACATTTTAATAATTTCATATTAATTTATAATGAATAATCATGATAAATTATACAAAACTATAAATAAAAATAATGATAAAAGATAAGAATGTTGAAAAAATTTAAGATTTTAAAGGTTATAAAATGACAGATGAAATTATAATTGCTGACAGTGAAAATGTAAAAAACGCATTAAACGGATTTCAAAACGCTTTAAGAAATGTAAAGGAAATTTCTCCTTTGACCTTTTGCATTACCAATTTTGTTACAGTTACTGATTGTGCGAATGCAGCATTAGCTATTGGAGCATCACCAATCATGTCCAATGGTGCTGAAGAAGGTGGAGAAATAGTAAATATTGCAAGCGCTCTTGTAATAAATATTGGAACATTAAGCAAAGCTCAGAATGAATTGATGAGAAACAGTGCAAACCAAGCTAAGGAAATCGATAAACCTATCATATTTGATCCAGTAGGTGCAGGTGTAAGCGCTCTTAGAAATGACATGACAAAGGAAATTGTTGAAAATTATCCTCTTGCATTAATTAGAGGAAACATGTCTGAAATCAAAGCCATTACTAAATTGATTAATCTTGATGAAAGCAATGATTCTGTAGCTAAAGGAGTGGATGTAGCAGCAAGTGATGTTATTTCTAAGGATAATTTGGCTGTTAATGGATTGCTTGTAAAAGAATTGGCTAAGGAATTAAATACTGTTGTTATTGCAAGCGGACCTATTGATATTATTTCAGATGGTGATGTGACCTTCTGTCTTGAGAATGGTGATGAGATGATGCCCCTTATTACTGGTAGTGGATGTATGTTAACTACCATTATGGGTTCATATGTTGGTGCTAATAATCCATTGATTGGTGGAATTACTGCATGCGCATTGATGGCAGTTGCAGGTGAAAATGCTGCAGATTATGTAAGGAAGAATGATTTGGGTACCGGCAGTTTCAGAACATTATTAATTGACAATCTGTATAAATTAACTGCTGAAGAATTGGTGGAAAGAGCTAATTTATTTGAAATCAACATCTAAATAACATCGGTATCACATCTAATAAATAGGAAAGTTGGTTAAATGAAAAAAGAGGATATTGACTATTCAGTTTATTTGGTTACAGACCGAAGGAATAAAACTGATGAGGAATTTTTAAATATTATTGAAGAAGCCATTAAAGGCGGAACCACTGTAGTCCAGCTTCGTGAAAAGACTGCCTCAACTAAGGAATTCTATGACTTGGCTTTAAGAGTTAAGGAAATAACCAGCAGGTATGGTGTTCCATTGTTGATTAATGATAGAATTGATATTGCACTTGCAATTGATAGTGAAGGTGTTCATATTGGCCAAGATGATATGCCTGCAGATATCGCTCGTGAGATAATTGGCGAGGACAAGATATTAGGTGTCTCTGCTTCAACTGTTGAAGAGGCTAAAAAAGCTGAGAATGATAGTGCAGATTATATAGGTTCTGGTGCTGTTTTTCCTACAGCAACTAAGGATGATGCAGATTCAGTATCAAAAGAGGAATTAAAGGAAATTGTAGATTCAATTGATATTCCTGTAGTGGCAATTGGTGGGATCACTGTAGAAAATGCCAGTTCATTGAAGGATAGTGGCATTGCAGGATTTTCAGTTGTCAGTGCAATAATGAGTGCTGAAGATCCAAAAGAGGCTTCTAAAAAATTAAAGGAAATTTATTTCTCTTAATTTCTTTTCTTTTTTCGTTTTTTATTGCATTCATTGCAATATTTTTTCTTGATTTTTTCACTTTTTCTATTTTTCTTTTTATTTTCTCTATTTCTAATTTATTTTAATTTAAAGAAAATAGATTCAATAGTAAACTATTTAAATGATATTTTACTAATTACTATTGTTGAATATTTTAATGGAATATTCCTATGTCGAACATTCCATTTGGATATTGATTCTCTTTTTAATTTTTCATTGCCTCGGTGGCTCAGTCTGGTAGAGCGCGAGACTTGTAATCTCGTGGTCGCGGGTTCAATTCCCGTCCGGGGCTTTATATAATATGATTCTGTAATTTGAGTCAGTTATATGATTTATTTAATCAGTTATATAATTTTACTAATCAGTTATATGATTTACCAAAACATTTATATATTATGGTAATATAAAATAAGTATGTTGTATAAATATTGTTGGGACCATAGGGTAGCTTGGTCGATCCTTTGGGCTTTGGGAGCCTGAGACTCCGGTTCAAATCCGGGTGGTCCCACTTTGTATCTACCCGACTTAGCTCAATTTGGCAGAGCGTTGGACTGTAGATCCAAATGTTGCTGGTTCAAGTCCGGCAGTCGGGATTTTATTATTATATCTATTTTATCGTATTGATTTTTATTTTGAAATTTGATTTTTTGAATTTCAATTTATTTCAAAGTACGATAGGTAGAAACATTTATATATAATAATAAATATATTATTTTAATGAGTATAATTTATACTCACATAGTTTGCCCTGGTGGTGTAGGGGCTATCATGTGGGCCTGTCGAGCCCGCGACTCGGGTTCAAATCCCGGCCAGGGCGCTTAACTATAAGTTAAGTATCAGGGCCCGTAGCTCAGTCTGGCAGAGCGCTTGGCTTTTAACCAAGCGGCCGCGGGTTCAATTCCCGTCGGGCCCGCTCTGATTTTTTTTATTTATTAACTTTACTAAATTTAAATTTTTAAATTAACATTTTTTCGAAGATTTTTTAACTTTAATGTCTTATTTAAATCATATTTAAATTTATATTGTATTTGACTTAGAATTTATTCTACTAGAATTGGGTGATTTATTTATATTTTTAATTGGGGGTAATGTTTAATTTCATAAATTCAAGTGTTTATCTATTTTTTACATTTTAATCATGCATTTTAATCAAAATATTTATTATATTTGATTTGTTAGTTGGATTTATGAATGAATTTGCATTATCTAATTTTGATATAAACTAGATCTATTCTATGATGGTGAAGAAGTAAGGGATTGTAAAAAATTAATGAAAATATTAAATTTTATTTAAAGTTTATATTATGATTAATATTAGAAATTTCATTTAGAAAAAAGTTATTTTATTACAAATTGTTTAAAAAGTTTTATCGGAGGAATATTTTGGCATTTAATATATTAAACCATAGTGCTGTTCCTAAGCACGAGATTTTGTCTGATGATGAAATTGAAGAGATTTTTGCAGATGTTGATTATGACATTAGTCAACTTCCAAAAATTAAAGTAAATGATCCTGTTTCTAAAGCTATTGGTGCTGAAGAAGGTCAAGTTTTAAAAATAACTCGTAAAAGCGAAACTGCAGGTATATTTGTGACATATAGACTTGTCAGTGGAGAAAATAATCAAAAATAAAACATTAAGAACAATTAATTAAGAAAATATTAAATTCAATAATTTAATAATTTTATATTTAATCTAACTGTATTATTTTGGAGATATTAAATGAAAAATAAGACATGGGGTTTAGTAGATTCATTTTTTGATAAATATGATATTGTAGACCATCATATTAAATCTTATAACGATTTTGTTGAAAATCGTATACAAAAGATTATTGATATCACTGAACCAATTACTATTGAAAACGAAAAAGGAAACTATACTCTTAGAACAGGTAAAATAAAAATTGAAAAACCTTTCACCAAAGAAGCAGACGGTTCTAAAAGTATGATTTATCCTACAGAAGCAAGACTTAGAAATTTAAACTATTCTGCTCACATGTACTTGGAAATGGCATTGCATGACAATAACAGCGATGAAGAGGAAGAATTGGAAGAAGTGTACATTGGTGAATTGCCTCTCATGCTCAAATCCAGCATTTGTCATTTACATGGGCTCACTGATAAGGAATTAATGGAAAAAGGGGAAGACCCTAAAGACCCAGGCGGATACTTCATTGTAAACGGTTCTGAAAGAGCTGTTGTAACTATGGAGGAAATCGCTCCTAACAAAATTATCTTGGAAAGAATTGATGAGCCTGAAGATAGACATGCAAAAGCTATTGTAACCTCAATTAAAAGTGGTTTCAGAGCAAGAATTACTTTAGAATACAAAAAACCACGTAAAAGCGGTGTGTTCTTAAGAATCTCTTTCCCATATGTTCCTGGAGAAATTCCATTAGTGATCTTGCTTAGAGCATTAGGATTATCAACTGACCAAGAAATCATTACAAAGATTTCTGATGATTTCAACTTCCAAATGTATATTGCAGACGATATCCAAGTGTCTGAAAAAGACTTGAAATTGGATTCTGAGTTAATGGCAGAAATGACCAATGAAGAAAGAGAAGAATACTTAAGAATGGCTGCTATTAAATACATTGGTAATAGAGTAGCTAAAGGAATGACTGAAGAGTACAGAATTAAACGTGCTGAAGATGTCATTGACAGATACTTATTGCCACATATGGGTATTGAATCTGATAAACGTTATGATAAAGCTATTTACTTAGCTGAAATGACTGAAATGTTGCTTCAAGTAATTGAAGGTCAAAGAGAACCTCACGATAAGGACCATTACACCAATAAGAGATTAAGAGTTTCCGGTGACTTAATGGAAGACTTATTCAGAGTGGCTTTCTCTTCATTAACAAGAGATATGAGCTACCAACTTGAAAGAAGCTTATCCAGAGGTAAGGAACTTTCAATTAAGCAAGCTGTCCGTTCTGATGTTTTAACTGAAAATATCAAGCATGCAATTGCTACCGGTAATTGGGTAGGCGGAAGAGCTGGGGTAAGCCAGCTTTTAGATAGAGTAAGTTACATGGCAACACTTTCTCACTTAAGAAGGGTTGTATCTCCTCTTACTAGAAGTCAACCTCACTTTGAAGCTAGGGACTTGCACCCTACTCAATTCGGTAAGATTTGTCCAAACGAAACACCAGAAGGACCAAACTGTGGATTAGTAAAGAATTTAGCTCTAATGTGTAAAATCTCTGAAGGTTTTGAAGAAGAAGAAGACCAAAAACTTGTAAACATCATTAGAGACATGGATGTAGAGATGATAGACTAATCGGAGGGATTTTATGGTAAGAGCTAAAATTTATATTAATGGTAAACTAACTGGTTATTGCGATAATCCTGAAGAATTCACTAAGGAAATGCGTGATAAAAGAAGAAATGGTCAAATCAATAATGAGATGAACATTACCTATTATGAGGATAATCACGAAATCTATATTTTCACAGACCCTGGAAGGGCAAGAAGACCTTTAATCCTTGTTTATGATGGTCAGCCAGCACTTACAGATGACCATATGGAAGCTATTGCAAACGGTGAATTAAAATGGGATGAATTGTTTGCAAAAGGTATTTTAGAATACTTGGATGCTGAAGAAGAAGAAAATTCCTATATTGCAATGAATTTAAGTCAATTAAATGAAGACCACACTCATTTGGAAATCGACCCATCCACTATGTTAGGTATTTGTGCAGGAATTATTCCATTTTCAGACCATAACTCCTCTCCAAGGAACACTATGGAAGCAGGGATGACAAAACAAGCATTAGGTTTATATGTATCAAATTATGCTTTACGTACTGATACTCGTGCACACTTATTGCACCACCCTCAAACTCCTATCGTAAAAACAAGAATTATTGACGCTATCAATTATGATTCAAGGCCGTCTGGTCAGAACTTGGTTGTAGCTCTCATGTCTTACGAAGGATATAACATGGAAGACGCAATGATTCTCAATAAATCCTCTCTTGAAAGAGGTATGGGCAGATCCAGTTTCTTCAGATCTTATGAAGCATCTGAAAGAAGATATCCTGGTGGACAAGAAGATAAATTCGAAGTTCCAGAAAAAGGAGTTAAAGGATACCGCAGTGAAGAATCCTACAGAAACTTAGATGAAGACGGTATCGTTAACCCAGAATCCCATGTTGAATCTGGTGATGTATTGATTGGTAAGACTTCCCCTCCAAGATTCTTAGGAGAAATTGACGAGTTTGGTACTGTTGCAGAAAAAAGAAGAGAAACTTCCGTAACTGTAAGACACGGTGAAAAGGGTATTGTTGATGCTGTGCTCTTAACAGAAACTGTTGAAGGAAGCAAATTAACTAAAATAAGAGTAAGAGATACAAGACAACCGGAATTTGGTGATAAATTTGCATCAAGACACGGTCAGAAAGGGGTTGTAGGTCTTATCTTATCTCAAGATGACATTCCATTCACTGAAGATGGTGTAGTTCCTGATATTATTGTAAACCCACACGCTATCCCTTCAAGGATGTCTGTTGGACAAGTATTGGAAATGGTAGCTGGTAAAGCAGGATGTATGGAAGGGCATCGTATGGACGGTACCCCATTCAATGAAACTGTTGAAGGTGAAATCAAACGTGCTCTTAAAGAAAACGGTTTTGAATCAGCAGGATGTGAATCATTATACAATGGTGTAACTGGTGAACGTATTGAAGCTGAAATCTTTGTAGGTGTTGCATATTACCAAAAATTACACCACATGACAACTGATAAGGTTTACGCACGTTCCACTGGTCCAGTACAAGTGCTTACAAGACAACCAACTGAAGGAAGAGCACGTGAAGGTGGTCTCAGGTTTGGAGAAATGGAAAGGGACTGTCTCATTGCACATGGTGCTGCTCTCGCATTAAAAGAAAGATTATTGGATGAATCCGATAAGTATGAAGCAGTTGTATGTAATGAATGTGGAATGTTAGCGGTTTATGATAAGAATAAACGCAAGATGTATTGCCCAATTTGTGGCGACAGCGAAACTTATCCTGTTGAAATTTCATATGCATTCAAATTATTATTAGATGAACTTAAAAGTTTATGTATTTTCCCTAAATTAGTTCTTGGGGACAAAGCTTAAGAAATAAGGTGTTGAAATAAAAATAAATTTTTTAAGGAGCCAATATTTTGAAAGGAATTATTAAAAAAATTGATAGAATTAATTTTGGATTAATGTCACCAGAACAGATTAGGGAAATGTCTGTTGTTAAGATAGAAAGACCAGACACTTACGATGAGGATGGTTATCCAATTGAATCTGGATTGATGGATTCTCGTTTAGGTGTTATTGATCCTAGTTTAAAATGCCGTACTTGTGGTGAAAAAGGTGGGGAATGTCAAGGTCACTTCGGTATGATTGAGCTTGCAAGACCTGTTATCCACGTAGGTTTCGGTGATGACATTCATAAAATCCTACGTTCCACCTGTAGCGAATGTGGACGTGTACTCTTGGATGATAATGAAATCGAAGAGTACACTGAAAAGATGGAAGAACTCCAAGAAGCAGGTGAAAGCGTAGAAGAACTCGTAAAAGAAGTTTATAAAATCTGTAAAGATAAAAAAACCAAAGAGGTATGTCCTCATTGTGGTGCTGAACAGGAAGACATCAAGATTGTCAAACCTATTGATATTATTGAAGTTCGCAAGCAATACGATGAAAATGGTGAAGTTATCAAAGATGACAATGGTGATCCAATAACTGAGGATTATGATTTAACAGCATCTGAAGTACGTGAAAAGTTACAACGTATTCCAGATGAAGATGCTTATGTTTTAGGTGTAAACCCTGAAGTTGCACGTCCAGAATGGATGGTGCTCACAGTACTCCCTGTACCTCCAGTAACCGTAAGACCTTCAATCACCCTTGATACTGGTGAAAGATCCGAGGATGACTTAACTCATAAGCTTGTTGATATCTTAAGAATCAACCAAAGATTGATTGAGAATATGGATGCTGGTGCTCCACAACTTATTGTAGAGGACCTTTGGAAATTACTCCAATACCACGTAACTACTTACTTTGACAATGAGGCAAGTGGTGTACCTCCTGCAAGACACAGAAGTGGAAGACCATTAAAGACTTTAGCTCAAAGATTAAAAGGTAAAGAAGGAAGATTCAGAAGTAACCTTTCAGGTAAACGTGTAAACTTCTCAGCACGTACCGTAATCTCCCCTGATCCTAATATCAGTATTAATGAAGTCGGTGTTCCTGAAATGATTGCAAAAGAGGTAACCGTACCTACTTACGTAAACGAATGGAACATTGAGGAATTAAAAGAAGCTATCTTAAATGGTCCTAACGTTCACCCTGGAGCAAACTACGTCAAAAAGACCATCAATGGCAAAGAGATGAAAGTCAGAGTCTTGGATGACAATAGGGAATTGGTAGTTGAGAACCTTGAATACGGTGATGTTGTAATGAGACATCTTAAAGATGGGGACATTGTTTTATTCAACCGTCAACCTTCCCTTCACAGAATGAGTATGATGGCTCACGAAGTAAGGGTATTGCCTTACAAGACTTTCAGATTAAACCTTTGTGTATGTCCTCCATACAATGCAGACTTCGATGGAGACGAAATGAACATGCACGTTTTCCAAACTGATGAATCCCGTGCTGAAGCTAAATCCTTGATGAGAGTACAGGAACACATATTATCTCCAAGGTTTGGTGGACCAATTATCGGTGCTATTCACGACCACATTAGTGGAGCTTACCTTTTAACTCGTGATGGTTTCACTGTTAGTGAAGATGACGCTTTCCAAATGATTAGAAAATCACATCTTCTTAACAACGAATATGTTGATAAAAAACATTTAAAACGTAAAAACCGTGATTGGACTGGAAAAGAGTTATTCAGCTTATTGCTTCCAGATGACCTTAACATGAACTACAAAGCTGAAATCTGTAGAAAATGTGAAACCTGTCTTAAGGAAGATTGCCAATACGATGCATTTGTAGTAATTAAAGATGGTCAATTAACACATGGTGCTATCGACGAAGCAGCATACGGTTCCTTCTCAGGTAAAATCTTAGACACAATCGTTAAGGAATACGGACCATCTCGTGCAAAAGAATTCTTGGACAGATCCACTGACCTTGCTATCTGCGGTATCATGAAAACAGGTATTACCACTGGTACTAATGATGAGGAAATTCCAGAAGAGGCAATCGAGGTTATTGACGCTCACTTAGATAAGGCTGAACAAGAAGTAGATAAGTTAATTGCAACTTATGATGAAGGATTGCTCCAACCTTTACCAGGTAGAAGTGCAGAAGAAACCTTGGAAATGCGTATTGTTCAAGTTCTTGGGGAAGCTAGGGACACAGCAGGGGAAATTGCAGGAGGTTACCTTACCATGGGTAAACAATCTCAAGAGGACTCCTATGATTATGTGATGGCTGTTGAAAACCACTCTGTAGTTATGGCTCGTACAGGTGCAAGGGCGTCTATGTTGAACCTCGCTCAGATCACTGCTTGTGTAGGGCAGCAATCTGTTCGTGGTGGACGTATTACAAGAGGGTATCAGGCAAGGCCACTTCCTCACTTTAGAAAACATGAGTTAGGAGCAAGAGCAAAAGGATTTGTACATTCTAGTTATAAAAAAGGATTGGATCCTGTAGAATTCTTCTTCCACGCTATGGGTGGAAGAGAAGGTCTTGTAGATACTGCTATTCGTACAGCACAATCCGGTTACATGCAAAGAAGACTTGTAAATGCACTTGAAGACTTAAATGTTAGGTCTGAAGGATTAGTTTCTAATAATAATGGTCAAATTATTCAAATGGTATTTGGTGAAGATGGTATCGACCCTGCAAAAAGTGACTTTGGTGATGTAGCAAACTTAGACAAACTTATTGATGAAATGAGACTTAAAGATAAAGACCTTTCTAAAGCAAGTAAAAATGCTGAAAAAGGAATGGAGAAAGCATAATTAGGAGGCAATTATATGACTGATAAAAAAGAAGATTCTCAAGCAATTGTCACTGTTGAAGAATTATTCAAAAAGAATAAGATTAATCTTTCTCAAGATTTTATAGAAAATTTCCAACAGTCTTATGATGATGGGGAGTTAAGTATTGAAGAATTAGATGATTTGATTGACTCCATTAAAACTGTTGAAAAAGCTTTTAAAAAGAATAAAGTCAATTCAACTGAAATTTATGAAATCCGTTTATCCCAACTCTACAGTGATGGGGATTTGGATGATGATGAATTGGATGCAGTGATTTCCAGTATTGTTCTTGTAGAGGAAATGTCTGAAAATAATGAGTTTGATATTTCTGAAACTGCTATTGTTGACTATGCAAGGACTTTCATTAAACACAAGTTAACATACAATGAGTTAAATACTTTAGTTCTTGTTGACAAGGAACTTGAAGTTAATGATATGGAATATTCTAAGGATAACTTAATATATTTAATTCTAACTCTTGAAGATGAACTTAGTATGGAACAGTCTGATTTTGTTCCAGAAACAATTCCTAAGGTTTTGGGAGTAATTGAGAAAAATGAAATCAAGTTCCCTCCAAGTTACATTAAAGACTTGGTAAGAGTTTGCATAAAAAGAGATTTGACTGATGAAGAGTTAGAGGAACTGGTGCTTAAAGTTGACGAAGCTCATGAAAGATCTTATATTGAAGCTGGTGAAGCAGTAGGAACTGTTGCAGCACAATCTGTAGGTGAACCTGGTACTCAGATGACCATGCGTACTTTTCACTATGCTGGGGTAGCTGAGTTAAACGTAACTCTTGGGCTTCCTAGGTTAATTGAAATTGTAGATGCTAGGAAAAAGATTTCTACTCCTACTATGGATATTTACTTTGAAGATGAGTACAAGAATGATGAAGAATTCGTCAGAACTCTCGCAAATCAAATTGGTAAGAGTACTTTAAATGATATTTTATCAGATTTTAAAATAAATTATGCTTCAAATAATATCACAACTTCTATTGATGATTCTAAAATAGAGGAAAGAAGACTTGATTATCAAGACATATTAGAACGTCTTCATAAAGCTTTTAAAAATGTGGATATTAAGGACCATCCTCTTTATGATTTTCTTTTAGAGAATAAAAATGGTGAAATTTTAATTATGGTTGATCAAAATCAAAATTTAATATTACCTTTTGATAAGAATAAAATAGGATCTAAATTTAAAAAGGATGATGTCATCAAAAAAATGGAGGATGCTTTTGAGGATATCCCAGAGTTATCTTTCAAAATGGCTAATGACAATTTAGTTTGTAATATTCCAAATGAATTGGTAGAAAAAGCACCTTTAAACAATAAGAACTTAAAAAATCTGAGTAAAAAAATTAAATTAGATGAAGATAAAAAAGTTTCAATTTCAAGTATTTCTGATGAGGATTTATTAAATCAGGATAATGTTCTTGAACTTATCGATGAGGGTAATGTTCTGGATATTATTGGTGATGATAATCCTCTTGATTTTGTGGATGATAATAAAATATTTGATCTTTTTGATGAAGATAATATTTTAGATCTTATTGATGATGAGGATATTCTTGATTTTGTGGATAATATAGAAGAGCTTATTGATGATGATAAACTTTCTGACCTTATTGATGATGAGGATATTCTTGATCTTGTTGATGATGAGGATATTCTTGATTTTGTAGATTCTAAAAAATTACAAGATTTTGTCCAAAATGAGCAAAATCAGGAAACTGATGAGGTTGTGGATTCTGATCTTGTTGATGATGGTACTGCTCCTGATTTTGAGGGTGAGGTTACTGTTCCTGATCTTGTTGATGATGGTACTGCTCCTGATTTTGAGGGTGAGGTTACTGTTCCTGATCTTGTTGATGATGGTACTGTTCCTGATCTTGAGGGTGATCGAAGTGTTAAAACCATTCTCGGAGAAGGTAAAGTTCCTCAACTTGAAGACAAGGACCATCTTAATGATTTGATTAGCGAAATCCCTAAAAACAAATTAAATGAACTTTTAGATATAGATAAAATCCTTGAATCAATTACCAAAGAAAAAATTATTGATGTCGCTGCAAAGGATAAAGTTTTGGATGCCATTAATAAGGATAAGGTTCCTAAGCTTATTGATAAGGAAAATGTTATTCGTGCAGTTAGTGGTGATAAGATTATCGATGTTGTTGGGGAAGAAGAAGTTTTAGGTCTTGTTGATAGAGAAAAAGTTATTGAAGTTTTGGGTGCAGAAGAAGTTATTAATAGGTTTTATAAGGTAGAATCTAAGGATAAAAAAGGTTCCGTACCTAAATTAGCTGAATTTATATCTAAAGTTTGTAATAATATGGTTTCAACTTCTTTAACTTTTGAACCTTCTAAAAATTCTAAAAATTCTATAAGAGAATTAAGACTTCTTGCAGATAAGATTCGTGATTTGCAAATCAGCGGAACCAAAGGTATTGGTAAAGTTATTACTCGTAAAACTGATGAAGAATGGATTTTACATACTGAGGGATCTAATCTTAGTGCAATCTTTAAAATTGAAGGTATAGATAAAGTAAAATCCACTACTAACGATATTCATGAGATTTATGAAGTTCTAGGTATTGAAGCGGCTCGTAATGCTATTATCAACGAACTTTATACTACTTTGTCAGATCAAGGTTTGTCAGTAGACCTTAGGCATATTATGTTAGTTGCTGATATGATGACATCTGAAGGTGTTGTTAAATCTATTGGTAGACATGGTATTAGTGGTGAAAAATCAAGTGTTCTTGCTCGTGCAGCATTTGAAGAAACTGGCAAGCATTTACTTCATGCAAGTATTAGAGGAGAAGTTGATGATTTAACTGGTATTATTGAAAATATTATTATTGGTCAGCCTATACCTCTTGGTACTGGTTCTGTAAGTGTTACAATGAGAAATGAAGTTTTAGAAAGAAATAATGGTTAATTTACTGATGACATTTCTCTAAAAAGAAATTATTAATAAATTAATTTATTTTTTCTTTTTTATTTTTTTTATTCTATTTTTTGTATTGTTTTTCATATACTTTTTATCCAAATAACTTTTTTAGATTTTATTAAAAAAATATTCATTTTTTGAAATTTGCATTGGAAAATCATAGTAATAATTAAAATTTTTCATTTTCTATTTGGAATAAATAGATAATTATTTAAATTTATAAAATCAAAGATTTATATGGGTAAAACATTTTTTTTTTAAGAGATAATTATTTTAAATTTATAATAGTTTTGGGGGGGTATTTTATGGTTTTAAATCTTTCTAAAGGTTCTGAAGTAGCTTTAAAATATGCAAATATAGAAACATGGTCTTCTAAAAATGAATATTTAACAGAAGATTTGTTACTTTTGGGAATTTTTAGCATAAATAATGCATTTTCTATTAATATTGATGAAACTACTTTTAATATTGTAAAATATGAATATGATGAAATAAATTCAATTCTGAATCATTTTAATTTAAGTTTTGAGAGTATTCATCATGAATTAAAATCTATAATAGGTAAAGGAAATTCTAAACGGAAAACTCTAAATGATGTTAAAAAAACTAGAGGATGTCATGAAATATTATTTAAAGCTAAAGATTTATCTTCAGAGGAACAAAGCAATATTCGTTGTATTCATATTTTAAGAGCCCTTCTAATATCCCCAACTTCAAATTTAAATAGTCTTTTTAATAAACTTAATGTAAATATTGATGAATTTAAGGAAAAATGTGGAGTAAATTCTAATTTAATTCTAAAACCAAACAAAATTCCTACTTTTGAAAAAAATGAAATTAAAGCCAAGAACACCCTTTCTCTTCCTCAAGATTCATTTTTAGGACAATATGGTCAAAACCTTAATGAATCTGTTCTAAAGGGGGACTTTAGTCCAATAGTAGGTAGAGAAAAAGAATTAGAACAATTAGAGATAACTCTTACTAAAATAAAAAAGAGCAATCCATTGATTATAGGGGAACCTGGTGTTGGTAAAACCGCTTTAGTTCAGGCTTTAGCTTTGAAAATAGTTAAAGGGGAAGTTTCTGATAAGTTAAAAGATAAATTTATCATTGAAATTAGTGTTAGTTCATTAGAAGCTGGGACAAGATATAGGGGGGAATTTTCAAGGAGAATTAATCAACTTCTAGTTGAATTAAAACAGTATCCTGATGTAATTTTATTCATTGATGAAATCCATACTATTTTAGGTTCAGGTAGTGCAGGAAATAGTAGTTTGGATGCTGCAAATATGTTAAAACCAGCACTAGCGAATGGTGATATCTCATTAATTGGAGCTACTACTCATAGTGAATATAAAAAGAATTTTGAAAAGGATTCTGCATTTGGACGTAGATTTCAACCTATAATGGTTGAAGAGCCATCTCCTGAAGAAACTATTAAAATTCTTGATGGATTAAAAGAATCTTATGAAAATACACACCAAATTCAAATTTCCGGTGAAGCTATTAAGGCTGCTGTTAATTTATCTGTTAGGTATATTACTGATAGAAATTTACCTGATAAAGCAATAGATGTCATTGATGAAACTTGTGCTAGGGCTAGGATATATGCAACTGATTCATCAAAAAGTATTATTTATGAAGAAGATGTTAGAAATGTTGTAAGTATCAGAACGGGCATCCCTATTGTTTCAGAATCATCACAATTAGAAAAAATTAAAGATATTGAAGTATATTTAAAAGATAATATTGTAGGCCAGGATGAAGCTATAACAAAAGTTTCAAAAAGAATTAAAATGGCACATACTGGCATCCAAGACCCTAATAAGCCATTAGCAGTTTTCTTATTCTTAGGAAATACAGGGGTTGGTAAAACATATATGGCTAAGCTATTAGCTAAATTTCTTTTTGGTGATGAAAATTCGTTAAAAGTTTTTGACATGTCTGAATATAATGAAAGCAATTCAACCACAAAATTTATAGGTGCTCCTCCAAGTTACGTGGGATATGGAGAAGGAGGTACATTAACAAATGCCATAAGAAAGAAACCTTACTCTATTATTCTATTTGATGAAATTGAAAAAGGGGATGAAAAAGTTTTTGATCTATTTTTACAACTTTTTGATGAGGGTAGATTGACTGATTCTACAGGCATTACTGTTAATGCTAGAAATTGTATATTTGTTATGACCTCCAATAAAAATTTACACAGTTTAGATCATCATTTTAGACGTGAATTTATAAATCGGATTGATGATATTATTGAATTTAATGATTTAGGTGAAGAAAGTTCTGAAAAATTAGTTGAATTATATCTTAAACAATTAGAAAAAGATTTCCTAAAACAAAATAATAATAGATTAATTATGGATGATGGGGTGTTGAAGTTTTTAGCAGATACTGAGTTTGATAAAAAGTTAGGTGCAAGAAATCTTAACAGATCTTTAGATAATATTATAAAACTCCCTATTTCTGATTTAATTATTGATAAAAAATTAAAGAAGGGAGACAATCTTAAACTAAGTATTTTAGACAATAAATTGGTTATTAATGTTGAATAGGGATATTTTTGCTAGAACTTTGATTTTTTCTAAATGAGTTCTATTTTAGGTGTTGGTAATGAGTGTGATTGAAGATAATGTTGATATTAATATTTATAGAAAAAATGGTTTTAGATTACTAAATATGTTAATTACAGTTTCTGAAAGTGAACTTTCAAAACAATTTAGGAAAATAGAATCTTTTAAAAGAATATCTGGACAGGATAATTTTGAATATTTGGATAATCTAACTCATGGTTTATATTTGCCGGTTATCCCATACCCTTCTTATAAAGAGTATCAGGAAGCAAATAATAGGTTAAATAATCAAAAAATTCGCTTCATTGATGAACTTTTCTGGTTCTGGCCAACTGCTTTGGATGATTTTGAGAATGAAGAAGCATGGGATTTTTTAGAAAATCAGGATTATGTGAATTTTGTTGAATATTGGAAAGATTTAAATGATGTCAGTGTTTCAGCTCATAATTTGGCAGTTTTTTATCATACTATAGCATTAGATTTGTTCATAACTAATAAAAACAATAAAAAGATGTTAAAATACTCTAGAAAAGCTTTAAATTATTGGAGTTTATCTCTTTCTGAGAGTAATGGGTTTATAAAATTAGTTAAAGAAAGATATAATAATTTACCAAAATCTAGATTAAAAGAATCTTTCATTGAGGAAAATTTACAAGACCTGCCTAAGGTTATATTATCATTATATTTGAGAATTGTTGAAAAGGATATCGAATTAAATAATTTAGAAGAAGCTAAAGAATTTATAGATATGATCAAATACTCTAATTTTGATGATAGTGTGATTGAAATAATTAATGATAATTTATTGAATTTTCTTTTATATAAATTTGATGCAATTATAAAAAATTTTGAATTCTCTTCTGAAAAAATTAAAAAAGAAGAGTTTAAACAGAATACTATTAATTCTATTTCTTTAATGAGGAATGCATCCTCTTTATTAAATATAATGTTGTATATTAATCCGGATAATATTAAAGTTAAAAAAGTTAGGGATAAATATATTAGTTCTTTATGGAGCAAACAACAAAGTATTTTCAAAGAAGTAAATCATCAAGATACTACTAATGAGGTTCGTTTATTTTATGGGTTATTAGTTAATTCTATTTTTTATAGTTTTAAATTGTTTGATTTCAATGAAATTCGTCTTAAACGCACTGATGATAATATTAATCGGATTGAAAGTTATTTAAAAACAGTATCCTGCTCTGATTATGATGAATCATTCATTAATTTGATAATTGAGTTTATTCATAAATATTTGGAGATTGGTTGTGATAAGAAGACTATTTTAAAATACATCAACAAAACAAAAAATTATGAAAATGTGTCTGAAGAAGTTTTCAAAGTAGGTTTTCAAATATTAACTGAATCCTATATGGATTCATTGAAAAATTATGAAAAGATATCAAAAAAATTATATGTTCAAAATTTAAACTTTAAAAAATATGAAATGTTAACTAGGCATTCAACATCCTAGAATTTTTTGTAAAAATTATAATATTTTACTATAAAAAATATTTTTTAATTTTTTGTTAAATGGAGGAAAAACATGTCTAATAATCAAAAATCAGAAGAAAATAATGGAAAACAAATTGGAGGAATTGATTCTAAATTTGAGGGGTCTATTGATTCAAGTGAGTATATTCAATCATTTTATTTATTGATATTGCGAGATTTAACTGATCCCGAAAAAAATGATAAATTTTTTAAAGATAATCCTCAACTACATAGTACTAAGAAATATTCAGAAGATGATGATGTTATTTCATATTTTGATAAATATTTTAAAGACCTTGCAAAAAATGGTTATTTCGATTATTTAGAATATGGTTTTGAGAAAAGAGAGGGAGATCTGTTTGTAAATAAAAATATTCAAAAGGCATTAGAAAATTTTGACTATTCCCTTTCTATACCCCTTAAAGATTTAGCTGAAAAAATGGGGTATGAATATAAGATACATACCATTAAAGAGAAAAAAGACGAGAAGAAAAAACTAGAGGAAAAACTTAAAGAATATAATGATTTGTATAGTAACGATGAATCATTAAAAGGGGATGAAACTCTTAAAAATCAAATAAAAGACTTGGAAAAAAAATTAAAGGGAA
Source organism: uncultured Methanobrevibacter sp. (assembly GCF_902784195.1). Lineage (NCBI taxonomy): Archaea > Methanobacteriati > Methanobacteriota > Methanobacteria > Methanobacteriales > Methanobacteriaceae > Methanobrevibacter > uncultured Methanobrevibacter sp. Next base: position 224,201 of record NZ_CACZTX010000009.1, on the reverse strand, counting down.
TAAAAGTCAGGAAATATGGTTTCTTTATTCCTTTTTCTGATTTTAAGAGAAAAATAAAAATTTATTCCATTATTAAATTTTTTAAATATGATTGTGATTATTCTAAAGATAATCCTGCTTTCAGGAATAATTCCCAGTATTTTTTACAAGAAAATGAAGAACAATTTTCAAAACTACAAAATGAAAAAAATGAGATTGAGAAAGTTTTAAATTCTGAAGATATGGAGAAAAAATTAAGCGATATAGTGGAAGAGAATATTAGTTTAAAGAGAAAAAATAGTAAATTAACAGAACAAAACAGTTTGCTGAAAAGGAATAATCTTGATTTAGAAATTCAGATTAGTAAGAGAAGAGATGATTTAAATAGGTCTAAAAGGTCTATTGGACATTTAGAAGAGGAAAACAAAATTCTTGGAGAAAAAATCAAAGAATGCCAAACCCTGTCTGAGGATTTCAGATTAAAAAATTCTGAATTAACAGCGAAATACATGTCTCTTCAAACTCGTGCTGAACAAAAGTTTAAAGAAAAAAATGATGCCATTCTTAAACTTACTTATATAAATCGGAAAAAAAAGACCGAATTTGAAAAATTTTTGGGGGATTATGGTGTTGTAATATATAACATTTGGCGTATGGGTAGAACTCTTGAAAAGGATAATAAATCTTATAAACAATACCAGCGTGTTTTAATTCTTCTAAATAAAATGGGATTAAGAATTGAGGAGTATGATGATATGAAAGATGAATATAAACTTTCTTCAGATGTAACTATATTGGACGTTATTGAAAGTTCTGAAGTTCAAGAAATTATGGTTGAGACGGTTAAACCATCAATTTATTATGGTGAAAAACCAATTTTGGAAGGTGAAGTAATTCTCACAAAACCACAGAACTAAATTAATTTTTAAATATTATTGAATTTTAAAAGAGGATAATATGGCTAGAACAAATACTATTGATTATGGAATAGATTTAGGAACAACTACTTCTTGTATTGTAAAATTTCATGGGAAGGACGATAGGAAGACAGCTATTGTAATTCCTAATAGTACAAATGATTCAATGAATTATACTCCCTCTGCAGTATATTTGCAGATGAGAAATGGTACTGAACTTATTCATGTTGGTAAGAAAGCTAAAGAAAATACTCTCATCCATCCTTTTGATGCCTTTGCAGAATTTAAGCTTAGAATGGGAGATACAAATCCTTATCACTTTCAAGCTGCCAATAAGGATATGTTGGCTGAAGAGTTGGCTGCTGAAGTTTTAAAATCACTTAAAATGGATGCTAGGGAAATATATGGTGAGGAGCTTTCTTCCATAGTAATTACTGTCCCTGCTGATTTTAATCAACCAAAAATTCAAGCAACTGAAAGGGCATCTAAAATTGCAGGATTTAAGGAATGCCATATTATCAAAGAACCTTATGCTGCTGCTTTAGCTTATGCACAGAAATCATCTAAAGAAAATGAAACTGATGATGGCTATTGGATGATTTATGATTTGGGTGGAGGTACTTTTGATGTTGCTATTGTTAGTAAATTTGAGAATAATTTTGAAATAATATCCAATGAAGGTGATGAAAGCTTAGGAGGTAAATTAATTGATTGGGATATTGTGGACAAAATTTTTGTTCCAGCCATAGTTAATAAATACGGGCTTTCTAATTTTAATAGGAATAATATGTTATATAGAAAACAGTTTGCAAAATTGAAACTAGCTGCTGAGGAAGCAAAAATTCATTTATCAAAAAATAGTGCTTATTATGTTGAACTTGATGATTTCTTATTGACGGATGATGGTGACTGGATAGATTTTGAATATGATATTACTATTGCAGAATTAAAGGAAATTATGAAGCCATATATTAATCGTTCTATAAATAGTTGTCATGCTGCACTAAACAAGGCTGATTTGTCAGCTTCTGACATAAATAAACTTATTCTTGTGGGCGGCTCTACTAAAAGTCAGATAATTAAAGAAAGTTTAACAAAAGAATTCAATATTCCTTTAGACAGCAGTATTGATCCAATCACTGTTGTAGCTCGAGGTGCAGCAATTGCGGCTGGAAATATAATTAAATCTTTTGAAGATGTGGTATTGAGCAATAACGAATATTTTATCAAACTCGATTATGAAACAATGGGTACTGCGGATGAATTTTCTGTTGTTTACGAGGTTGTTGCACCTGAAGGTGAAACTCTAGATGGATGTTATATTGAATTTAAGAGTAAAAAGTCTGGTTTTGATTCTGGAAAAATCAGTTTGAACAATAATGTTGGATATGTGGACTTAGTAGCTTATGAGGAAAATGGAATAAATCTCTATAACATTGAATTAACTAATTCAGAAGGGCAATTGTTAAAAATATCTCCAGAATCTCCGGATTCTGTTGAATATATTATTTCAGTTAATGCTCTTGAACCTACTTTGCTTAAGGATGTTGGCTTAGGATTAGCGGATAATAGTTTATTCTATTTTGCTAGAGAAGGGGGCATACTTCCATTTAAAGATACTGTGGTATTTTACACTGAGGATACTCTTGAAAAGGGTTTGGAAAACTTTCTTGAACTACCTTTATATGAAGGTAATAAACCTAAAGCGGATAAAAATACCCTTATTGGAAAACTAAAAATCAGTGGTAAAGACATTCCTAGAAATTTACCTCAAAATAGTGAAGTTGAAATTACCATAAATATTGATAAATCTAATATCATCGAGTTTTCTGCAGAAATTCCTATCTTTGATTTAATGTTAGAACAAGATGCTATAACCATAGGGAATGTTTATGTTTCATCCATTTCGGAATTGAAAGAGAAGTTCGAATATGAAAAAGATAGATTTTATGACTTACAACAGAGATATGTTTCCGCTCCGAATGTTGATGTTGCAGATGAAAATTTCAATAAAATTATCAATGAGAATATGATTAATGATATTGAATCTTTAATCAATGCGGCTGAAAGTGATAGGGATTCACAAACTAGCGCTGAAAAAAGAATAAAAGAATTTGGTTATTCTTTGGATGAAATTAATGATGTCATATCTAAAGAAGAGAAAATTAATGATTTGCGGGAAGATATTGAAAGTTTAATTGAAAATGTGGACCCATTGGTTCAAAAATCTGAGGATTTAAAACAACAAATTTATTTTAAGAAATTTAAAGAAGATTATGATGAGGCTATAAATAAGCAGGATATTGAAACTTTAGAAAGTATTAAAGATGTACTCATAGATTTGCTTTTGGAGTTAAATGTGGATATCTATATCACTATTTTCAATGACTATAAGAATAATGGGGTTTATACTAAAAATCAACTTCAGGCAGATAGTTTAATTAAACGTGGAGAAAGAGTAATTGAAAATAGATATGTGTCTAATGATTTTGTCAATGAATTGGTTTTAAAGGTTATTAATCCACTATCTTCATTAGATGAACGTAGAAAATCGGAGGATTCTGTTCAAAAGAGAAATATTGGGGTTATTACTCGAAAATAATTATACTTTAATTTTAATTAAAAACTTTTATAAAAATAATTTTTATTAACAGTTTAATTTTACTTTTTATAAAGTTTTTTTATGAAATTTTGATATTTGGAAATATGTTAGGTGCTTTTATGGTGGAAATGGTTGAAGCTATATTAATAGTTGAAAATGTATTAAAAATGAATAATCTTCAGTTTCCCAAAAAGCTTGTTGAAGATTTGGCATCAGTTTATATTAGAAGGGATTTAACCGATGGCGAATTAAATAACTTAGTTCTTAAAGTTCAAGAATCCTTAGAAAGGGAGGCTGCAGAAGAGGGGGAAGCTGTAGGAATTATTGCAGGCCAATCAATTGGTGAAGCATTTACTCAGATGTTGTATGATAATAAGCATAGAGGCTATAGTGTAAATGGTAAAAAATCTCTTATTCGGGCTATTGAAATTTTGGATGCGAGGAGATTAATTTCTAATCCTACTATGACTATTTATTTTGAGGACGAGTTCAAAAACGATGAGGAATTCGTCAGGAATATCGCAAGCAGAATTGGTAAAAGTTCATTAAATGATGTACTATCTGACTTTAGTTTAGATTATGCTAATAATTGGGTCGTAGCTTGTCTTGATGAGGAAAAAATAGCTAATAGAAGATTAGATTATTATGATATTATAAATCATATTGGAAGACGTTTTAGGAAAGTTGGTATTGAAGGGGATAAATTATTCTTTGAATCTCGAAATGGCTCTATTCGTGAGCTTAGGGATCTTGCAGACATTATCCGTGATTTGCAGATTAGTGGCATTAGAGGTATTGGCAAAGCTTTTGTTTATAAAGCGGGACTCGGTTCTGTTGATTCTGAGTGGGTTATCCAAACAGAAGGTTCCAATCTTAGGGCGATTCTTAAAATTGAGGGTATAGATAAAGTAAGATCTACTACTAATGATATTCATGAGATTGAACTTGTTTTGGGTATTGAAGCTGCACGTAACGCTATTATTAACGAACTTCATACTGTCTTTTTAGACCAGGGTTTGAATGTGGATATTAGGCATATTATGATTGTTGCAGATGCGATGACTTCTGAAGGTATTGTAAAATCCATTGGCCGTTATGGTATTAGTGGTGATAAATCAAGCGTACTTGCTCGTGCAGCATTTGAGATGTCTGGTGAGCAATTACTCAATGCAAGCATAAGGGGGGAAGTTGATGATTTAACTGGAGTTATTGAAAATATTATTGTTGGCCAAGCTATACCTATGAGCAAGGGTTCTTCTTCAGTTAAACAAAAACATAAGGATTAGATTTCTGTTTTAAATTATATGAATTAGTTATGATATTTTATGAGGAGTTTTATGGTAACTTTTAAAAATGATAAAATAAGTTTTGATTATCCAGAGGGCTATGTTGAAAACACAACAGATGAACATAGAGAACTTGATATAATTGCTTCTTTTGAAAAGAGAACACTTTTAGGTTTGATTAGTGTCTTTGCAGTTTTTAATGAAATTTTTATCACTGATAGAATTCCTAACTCCAAATTTGAAGAAGTTATTAAAGAAGATGGGGATTCTATTTTAGATATTCATCGTTATAGTTTTGAAGAAAAAGAAAGAATTATAATAAAAACTAAAGATGATGCATCTGGAAATATTCGTTATCGTTGTAATATTCCAGAATTGGGTTTTTCAGTTTTATTTATAGTTTTTAATGGGAAAGAAAAATTGTTCATTGAAGATGATATTTATACTATTCTAAATTCTATAAAAAGTTTTAAATCACGGGGAATGGGACTTAAATCTAAAGATTCTTTAGACTCTAAGTTTTGTAGTAAGTGTGGATCTAGAATAGATTCTGGAGCGAAATTTTGTCAAACTTGTGGAAATCCAATTAAAAATTAATATTCTAATGGTGGTATTATGGTTAAAACTTGTTTTCATTGTGGAGAAGAATCTCCAGATATTGCAAAATTTTGTATAAATTGTGGAAATGAATTTGATCTTAGTTTCGGTGGCTTTGACAAGTATCTGGGTCAAGAAACTATAGATAAACTTGATTCTGCTTCATTAAGTTATGATGAGTATGAAAATGTTATTAATGATATCATAGCTAGTGCTAAAATTAATTATGCTAAGTTAATAAGTGATTCTGAGTATGATGAAATGGATTTATTCCCTCTTAAAAGGATTATGTATATTGCTTTAAGTTTTACACCAATTTTATCTAAAATCGAGGGTGAGGGGGATAGTAGTTATGGATTTAACTTAATTAAAGTTGATGAGAGACTAAACTCTTCACAAAAGATTTTGAATATTTTAAAGGAATTAACTCACCATTTACTTGCCGAAATTTTAGAAAATATTATGGCTTATGTTTTAGGTGTTGAAAAAGATGATGGATTAGAAGCAGTTGTTGCAGCTTCTTTGAAATTTAAGAATGCTTTTTTAATGGATGAATATTGTTCTTGTATTGTCCAAGAAAAATTTATTCCATCAGGATATCAAAATTTTGATGATATTTATGAAATTTTAGATTCATTTAAAGAAAATCAAGAAAAGGAAAATGCTTTATTTGAACTAAGTTTTGGTAAATCAATTGCTCAAGATATTATTAAAATATTAAATGAATTCATTGATGATGATTTAAAAGAAAAGATTAAAATCCAATTTAATGTTGATAGAATTGAATCAAACACTGCCCGTGGTGATTTAGAAGATATTTCTGCTATGGAGGATATTCAAAAAGTTAAACATATTACTTTTGTTTCCTTGGCTATTCCTATTAAAATATTTTTTGAGAATAAAGGAGAATACAGTGATATTATATCTCAATACACTGATAAATTTAAAGTAATTAATGAAATCAATAAACAGAATTAACTTTAAGAATTTTTTGATTAATTAGATATTCATTTTAATAATATTTATATATCATAAATGCTATATTATATAGTGTTAGTTTAATTTTTAATTGTTATTCAATTTTTTATTTAATTTAATTATTAATTAGATTAATATGGTTATTTCAAATTTTTAAATTCTAATTTTTATTTAATTTTATTATTTAACAAAATTAATAGCACTTTAAATTACTCTATACTATTACTTTTTAAATTAAAATTTAGGAGGCAGATGATGGATATAGAAAGAGGAATAAGAGTTGCAGTAGACACAGGAGATGTCACTCTCGGCTCAGAAAAATCTATTCAATCTTTAAAATTAGGTAAAGGTAGACTTGCAGTTGTTGCAGCTAACAGTCCTAAAGAAATTTTAGAAGATGTAGAATATTATGCAAATCTCTCTGAAATTCCTTTCATTGTATATGAAGGAACTAGTGTAGACTTAGGTTCCGTTTGCGGTAAACCTTTCACTGTAGCTACTTTAATCATAAACGATCCAGGAGATTCTACTATCTTAGAAAAAATGGGGTAGATTTTGTGTCTATTAAATTTAATGCAAATGAAATCCGTTTTATAGCTCTCTTTGAGAGCATGACTGGTGCAATGGTAAAAGATTGCATACTTGATGATGAAAATTCCAAAGTTACCTTTGTTGTTAAAAACGGTGATATGGGTTTAGCTATTGGTAAAGGCGGAAGCACTGTAACCAAAGTTAAAAAAGCAGTTGGTAGAGGAGTTGAAATCATTGAGCACAATGAAGATCCTGCTCAATTCATTAAGAATGTTTTATCCCCTGCTGAGTTGAAATCCATAAAAATCGTTGAGAAAAACAACGATGAAAAAATAGCTATTGTCAATACAGATTCTTCTAATAAAAGAATAGCTATTGGTAAAAATGGTATTAACATTGAAAGAGCAAAATTATTAGCAAAAAGACAACATGAAATAAATAATATTATTTTAAAATAATATTTAAAAAGAATATTTAAAAATTATTTTAAAAATAATTTTTTAAATTAGTTTTTTTTAAAATAATTCTTTTCTAATATTTTTATTTTGCATTATTGTTTATGGTTAATTTCACATAATCTAAAAAATAATTTTAGATTATGTTTACTTTTTTATTTTTTTATTTTATTTTTTCATTTTTCAAATCTTCAAATTATTTTTAATTTTTAGTAATTTCATCACCATCACACATCAAAAAACCAAACATTTATTAATAAAGTTATTATAATATATTATTATAATAGGTAACATTATGTTAAATTAACATTTGTGTGTAAAAAATTTTATCTTAATTTTTAATGTTGATTAATATAATTTATTAGCTATAATTTCTTTATTTCTAAAACTAATAGCTATGTGTGCGTTTTTGCTATAGTTTTCTTGTATTTATTATAGTTTTACCTATATTATTTTCACATCATTGGATTTCAAATTGAATTTCAATGATTCAAACATTAATTAAATTATCAAAGAATTCGTTTAATTAATGTATTTAATTAGATTCTATACTTATATTCTATTTTGTATAGGAGTTTTGATTGCTATTATATGGTTATTTTATCGTATAATTTTAGTGTTTTGGACATCAATTGAGCTTAATCACCTTAATTTAGAGTCCTAATGGAATGTTTAGTAAATATAATAGTAAATCGCAGCGGTGGACTTCTATCTGAATGGAATTAATTATTTTAATCTTGTAATTTATTCAAAAAGACATTTGTCGTAAAAACTTAAGAGGAAGAATAAATATGCCAGGACTTTTTGCTGCTAAAAAGCTTAAAAAGAATAGACAAAATTTTAAATGGAAAGACGTAGATTACAAAAGAAGAGCATTACGTTTAGATGTAAAAGCAGACCCTCTCGAAGGGGCACCTCAAGCTAGAGGAATCGTTATTGAAAAAGTAGGAATTGAAGCAAAGCAACCTAACTCTGCTATTCGTAAATGTGTTCGTGTTCAATTAATCAAAAACGGTAAACAATTAACTGCATTTGCACCAGGTGACGGAGCAATCGGTTTTATCGATGAGCACGATGAAGTTATGATTGAAGGTATCGGTGGACCATCTGGAAGATCCATGGGTGACATTCCAGGAGTTCGTTGGAAAGTAAGTAAAGTTAACAATGTTGCTTTATCCGAAATGGTAAGCGGAAAAATTGATAAACCAGTAAGATAATTGAGGTAATTTTCATGGCTAAATTATTTGATAAATGGGACCTTGACGAAGTAGAGGTACAAGATTTAGGTTTAAAAAGATACATCTGCTTAGATGAAACTATCGTTCCTCATACTTTAGGTAGACACGTAAAAAGACAATTTGCAAAATCCAAAGTTTCTATTGTAGAAAGATTAATGAACAAAATCATGAGAACCCAAAGAAACTCTGGTAAAAAGAACAAAGCTTACAATATTGTAAAAGAAGCTTTAGAAATTATTCACAAAAGAACTAAAAAGAACCCTGTTCAAGTTTTAGTTACTGCTGTAGAAAACACTTCTCCACGTGAAGAAACTACCCGTATTAAATACGGTGGTATTGGATACCAAGTAGCTGTAGACATTTCTCCACAAAGAAGAGTAGACCTTTCTTTAGGATTCTTAACTAGAGGAACTTTACAATCTGCATTCAAAAACAGAAAATCTGTAGCTGAATGTTTAGCAAACGAATTAATCTTTGCATCTGAAGAAGATACTAGAAGTTTCGCTTTACAGAAAAAAGAAGAAAAAGAAAGAGTTGCAAAAGCAGCACACTAATTTTAGTGTTTTTAATAATTATAGAATTAATCAGAATTTTATTTTTAATTTCTTTTTTGAATTTTTAATTAAATTTTTAAAAAAGCATTCTAATCTGAATTCTGTTTAATTTTTATATTCTTTAATTTTTTAATTTTTTTTATTTAAAAGACATAATATTGACTTAAATATAGACTTAAATAATAAACTAATGTTTATAGGTGATGATTTTGAGTAGACGAGACAAAATGATTGCAAAAATCAAAGAATTGATGTATCAACCTGCAAATATCAGAAACATTGGTATCTGTGCACACATTGACCACGGTAAAACTACTTTATCCGACAATCTCTTAGCAGGTGCAGGAATGATTTCTGAAGAACTTGCTGGAGACCAAAGATTCTTAGATTTTGACGAACAAGAACAAGCTCGTGGTATTACCATTGACGCTGCAAACGTATCTATGGTACACGAATATCATGATGATGAATATTTAATTAACTTAATTGACACTCCTGGTCACGTTGACTTCGGTGGAGACGTAACTCGTGCAATGAGAGCTGTAGACGGTGCAGTAGTAGTTGTATGTGCAGTAGAAGGTATCATGCCTCAAACTGAAACTGTACTTAGACAAGCTTTAAGAGAAAAAGTTAAACCTGTATTATTCATTAACAAAGTTGACAGATTAATCAACGAAGTAAAATTAGGACCAGAAGAATTAGCAAACAAATTCATTGGAATCATCAATGAAGCTAACAAATTAATCACTAAAATGGCTCCTAAAGATAAAAAAGATGAATGGCTTGTAAAAGTGGATGATGGTAGTGTAGCATTCGGTTCAGCATACCACAATTGGGCTATTAACATCCCAATGATGCAAGAAACCGGAATCAACTTTAAAGACATCATTGATTACTGTAATGATGAAAACCAAAAAGAATTAGCTAAAAAAGTACCTTTAGCTGAAGTATTATTAGGTATGGTAGTAGAACACTTACCTTCTCCTGAAGTTTCCCAACAATACAGATGTCCTAACATTTGGGATGGAGACATTGAAAGTGAAGCTGGTCAAACCATGATTCACACCAGCCCTGACGGACCTTTAGCTGTAATGGTTACTAATGTATCTGTAGATAAGCACGCTGGTGAAGTAGCTACCGGTAGAGTATACGGTGGTACTGTAGAACAAGGTACTGAAGTGTTCTTGGTAGGAGGTCAAGCTAGATCCAGAGTACAACAAGTAGGTGTTTTCTTCGGTCCTGAAAGAGTTCCTACTGAAAAGGTTCCTGCTGGTAACATTGTTTACATTACTGGTGCAAAAGGAGCTACCGCAGGTGAAACCATCTGTTCTCCTGAAAACAAGATTGTAGAGTTTGAAGGAATTGAACACATCTCTGAACCTGTAGTTACTGTAGCTGTAGAAGCTAAAAACACTAAAGACTTACCAAAACTTATTGAAGTATTAAGACAAACTGCAAAAGAAGACCCTACCATTCACGTTAACATTAACGAAGAAACTGGTGAACACTTAGTTTCCGGTATGGGAGAACTTCACTTAGAAGTTATCGGTGTAAGAATCAACAACAAAGGGGTAGATATCAACACTTCCGAACCCATTGTTGTATACAGAGAAACCGTTGCAGGAAAAACTGCTAACCCTGTAGAAGGTAAATCTCCTAACAAGCATAACAGATTATACCTTGAAGTTGCACCTTTAGAAGATTCAATCTTCCAAGCATTGCAAAATGGTGACATCAAAGAAGGTAAAATCAAAGATAAGGAAGAAGCTCAAAAATTCATTGAACATGGTCTTGACAAAGAAGAAGCTAGAAGAGTATGGGATGTTTACAACAAATCCTTATTCATCAACATGACTCGTGGTATTCAATACTTAGATGAGATCAAAGAGCTTGTTATTGAAGGTTTCGAATCTGCACTCGAAGAAGGTCCAGTTGCAAACGAAATTGCAATGGGTATGAAATTCACTCTTGTAGATGCAAAACTTCACGAAGACGCAGTTCACAGAGGACCAGCTCAAATTTTACCTGCTATCCGTAACGCTATTAAAGGTGGTATGATGATGGCAGACCCTACCTTACTTGAACCTGTTCAAAAAGTTTTCATTAACACCCCAACTGATTACATGGGATCCTGTACTAAAGAAATCTTAAACAGAAGAGGTCAAATCATCGACATGCCAACTGAAGGTGACATGGTAAACGTTGAAGCTAAAGTACCTGTAGCTGAAATGTTCGGTTTCGCTGGTGAAATCAGATCTGCAACTCAAGGTAGATGTTTATGGTCTACTGAAAACTCCGGTTTCGAAAGATTACCAAGAGAATTGCAAAGTCAAATTATTAGACAAATCAGAGAAAGAAAAGGATTATCCCCAGAACCATTTGGTCCTGACCACTACTTAGGATAAGTTCTAAGTTAGACAAGTTCTAAATTAGACAAGTTCTAAATTAGATAATCTCTAAGTTAAATTAAGATAATCTTTATCTTAATTTTTCTGATCTGTTTTTATTAAATTAGGAATTTTTCCTAATTTTAATTTTTTATTTTAATTAATTATTTTTTTAATTAAATCTCATTAAGTTTTATACTTAATATACTGTTTTTTTAATTTTTTCAATTATTAAAAAAATAGTATTATAATCATATAGTTTATATATTATAAAAAATATAATAATATACATATAGTTGAGTATTCTTATATTACATGTGATTTATTTTATATTGCATGTAATTGTTACCATGTAATTTTTACATGTAAGTTATAGAATAAATCCGTTGATATATCTTTGATAACATTTATTGATTATTATTTCATAAGTATTTCAAAAATATTCAACAATATAAATAACTTAACAAATAATTTTACTTAATTATATACTTAACTTATATACAATTTATAAAAAGAGGTTTTTATAATGGCAAAAGCAAAAGAACATTTAAATTTAGCATTTATTGGACACGTTGACCACGGTAAATCCACTTTAGTAGGACACTTATTATTAAAAGCTGGTGCAATCGCTGAACAACAATTAGATGAAGGTGAAGACAAATTCAGATTTGTTATGGACAAATTAGGTGAAGAAAGAGAAAGAGGAGTAACCATTGACTTAGCTCACCAAAAATTCTCCACCAACAAATACGACTACACTGTAGTAGACTGTCCTGGACACAGAGACTTCGTTAAAAACATGATTACTGGTGCATCCCAAGCTGACGCAGCTGTATTAGTAGTAGCTGCTAACGACGGTGTAATGCCACAAACCAAAGAACACATGTTCTTATCCATGACTTTAGGTATTAAACAATTAATCATTGCTGTAAACAAAATGGATATGGTAGATTACAGTGAAGACAGATTCAACGAAGTAAAAGATGAAGTATCTGACTTACTCAGATCCATCGGTAGAGACCCAGCAACCACTCCTTTCATCCCTATGTCTGCATTTGAAGGAGACAACATCAAAGAGCTCTCCGGTAACATGTCCTGGTACAAAGGTAGTCCATTAATGGATGAATTAGACAAATTAGTACCACCTGAAAAACCTGTAGACTTACCATTAAGAATTCCTATTCAAGACGTATACTCCATCACTGGTGTAGGTACTGTACCTGTAGGAAGAGTAGAAACTGGTATCATGAAACAAGGAGACAACGTTATCTTTGAACCTGCTGGAGTATCTGGTGAAGTAAAATCTATCGAAATGCACCACGAAACTTTCCCTGAAGCTGAACCTGGTGACAACATCGGATTCAACGTAAGAGGTGTAGGTAAAAACGATATCAGAAGAGGAGACGTAGCTGGACACACTACTGACGCTCCTACTGTAGCTAAAGAATTTACTGCACAAGTTGTAGTATTACAACACCCTGGTGTAATCACCGTAGGATACACCCCTGTATTCCACTGTCACACCTCACAAACTGCATGTACTTTCTTAGACTTAACTTCTAAACTCGACCCTGCTACCGGTCAACCTGAAGCAACCAAACCTGACTTCATTAAAACTGGTGACGCAGCTATTGTACAAATTAAACCAACCAAACCTATGGTTATGGAAGAAGCTGCAAACATCCCTCCAATGGGAAGATTCGCTATCAGAGATATGGGTCAAACCGTAGCAGCTGGTTTATGTCTTAAAGTAACTGACAAAAAATAAGATCAATGATTAATTTTTAATTAAATTATCATTTTTTATTTTTTTTAGTTTTAATTTTGAAAATTTATTAGAGAAAGTTTTTAATTTTCCTAATAAATCAAATCTTTATTTTTAGGTTTTAAATAATACTTATTTTAAATCTATAGTATGTTTTAATCTAGTAATCTAGTTTAATCATATTTTAGGTTTAAACTAGATTATTAACCTGTTTAAGGAGGATTAAAATGAATCAAGCTAGAATTAAACTTACAGGTACTGATCCTGAAAAAATTAATTATGTCTGTGACCAGTTAAAGAAAATTTCTGAAAGAACTGGTGTAGATATTTCTGGCCCTATTCCATTACCTACTAAAAAATTAGTTGTACCAACTAGAAAATCTCCAGATGGAGAAGGAAAAGCTACTTGGGAAAAATGGGAACTTCGTATCCACAAACGTTTAATTGGAATTGGCGCTGATGAAAGAGCTATGAGACAAATTATGAAAGTAAGCGTTCCTGATAACGTAAGTATTGAAATTGAACTTAAATAATTAAGTTAATTGTTCTGAATTTATTTTCAGAATTAATTTTCATACTTTTATTTTAAATTTTTACTAAATTTCTATTAGATTATTCTTAATAAATCTATATTTATTTTACATATCATATGCCGAGATAGTCTAGCCTGGTAAGGCGCGGGACTTGAAATCCCGTGGTGTAATAGCCGCCTGGGTTCAAATCCCAGTCTCGGCGTTTTTTTATAACTTTTTTTATTATTCTTAAATTTTCTAATATTTTTAAATTTTTTTCATTTTGTTATGATCATTAATTTTTTATTCTTTAATTTTTCTAATTTTTTTCTAATTTTATTTTCAAATTTTTAAAAATTTCCATTAAAAATTCAATTTTTCAATTAAATTTTTTGATTAAAAAATTCATCATAGTTTAATTAATGATAACTTTCATTAAAATAATACTTTTTATAAAACTTTTAATTTAATTGTGTATAGTTTTAATTTAATTAAAATATTGTTATAATAATAATTTTTGAAAAATAGTAATCTATATGCAGTTAGTAAAATTTAATAATTTATTAAAAAATAGGATATTGATGATGATTTTTTGAAAATTTTTTGATGAAGAAAAAAAGTATTTATGGTGGTAAATATTTGGATGATTTAATATTAATTTTAAAAATTAATAGAAAATCTATCTTAAGCTTTTTTTGCTATGACAGTCATTAATGCAACAACAATAATGAAACCTACGATCATAACAATTGACATTGATGAAAGTCCGTTAATAATATCTGCTATTAAATTCATAATATTCCTCCTAAAAAAATCAATAATTTATTTAATAATTATAATTTTATTTAATAATATTTTTGTTAATATACTATTTATAATTTTTTTAAATTTTTTACATCTAGTTCTTGTAGCTTAGTTCTTGTAGCTTAGTTAATGTTGCATGCTTCATGTACCAGTTTAAATGTTTCCATCTACAATCCTATTAGCAATCTTATCTGTTAATAAAATTATTGCTGAAACAATGATGATTAATACCCAATCAAATAATCCAATTGCACAGGTCTTGAAGATTGTTTGCAGGAATGGCACATAAATAACAAGAACCTGCAATATGAATGATCCAATAAGGGATAACCAAAGCATTGTGTTTCTAGTTTTTGAACTGGACCTATAATTCAATGCATTAAACAATTGATACAATACAAATACTGTAAATGCAATGGTAATTGCTTTGGTCTTAACATCTCCCACTCCATTATTCAATTCATAAATGAATAGTCCTAATGTGCCTATTGCCATGACTATTCCGGAAATGGTAATTTTGATTATTGTTTTCCTGTTAATCAATTCTCCTTTTTCAGGGGGTCTTCTCATTATGTCCTTTTCTGGTCCTTCCAAACCTAATGATTGTGCTGGAGGGCCATCCATTATTATATTGATCCATAAAAGCTGAATCGGAGTGAATGGAGTTGGTATTGGCAATAATGATCCTATAGTGATGGTTAATATTGCCCCAATATTAGTGGATAATTGGAATTTTAAGAATCTTTTGATGTTGTCAAATATTGTCCTCCCTTCTTTTATTGAAGAGACTATTGTAGCAAAGTTATCATCTTGTATAATCATGTCTGCAGATTCTTTTGTAACATCTGTTCCACTTCCCATAGCTACTCCAATGGAAGCTTTCTTAAGCGCTGGTGCATCATTTACACCATCACCAGTCATTGATACGATTTCGCCATGGTTTTGCAGAACTTCAATTATTCTTCTTTTCTGTTCAGGATATACTCTTGCATAAACTCTGATGTCCTTCGCAATCTCATCGTATTCCTCATCACTTAAATCTTCCAATTCCTGTCCAGTTAAGATTGAATTATTATAATTTTCTTCATGGATATAGTAGTCTCTAGGGAGAATGCCCAATTCCATAGCTATTGCAGTTGCAGTGTCCTTGTGGTCTCCAGTAATCATCACTACATTGATTCCTGCCTTTTGGCAATCTGTTATTGCATCAATAGCTTCTGGCCTTGGCGGATCCATGATTCCAAGAAGGCCTGCGAATATCAAATCTTTTTCAAAAGATTCTCCATGATGCTTATTTTTGGAATATGTTCTATGTATTTCAGAATCGCCTTTTTCAATTTCCTTATTGTCTAAATCTGAAATCTTTTCATATTCCCCCTTATCTATTTTATTATAGGCAAGCGCTATGACTCTTAATGACCTTTTTGTCATTCTGTCAATTTCCCGCATTATTTCATTTTTTGTGCCAATGTCAAAATCATTTATATGTCCATTGAAATCGATTTTTTCAGATAGATCTAAAATTAATTCAGGAGCCCCTTTTGTTAAAACGTAATAATCTTTATTATTCTCATCATCTATTTCACTGTAAATGAAGGTCATTCTTTTTCTATTGCTGTCAAAAGGTATTTCAAATTCTTTTTCAAAATTCCTATTTGCTTTAATCTTTTCAAAATCGTTATCAAGTGCAAAGTAGTATGATGCCAAATCGGTAGGGTTTCCAATCAATTCACCATCTTCGTATCTCACTCCATTGCATAAACCTGCAATTAATACTCCATTCTCTTGACTGGTTAAGAAAGGTTGCCTTACACTCATCTTATTTTTGGTCAATGTTCCTGTTTTGTCTGTACAGATGTACGTGCATGATCCTAATGTCTCTACAGATGATAATTTTTTAACGATTGCATTGGATTTTGCCATTTTTTGCATTCCTAATGCTAAAGTCAAAGTTAAAACTGCAGGAAGTCCCTCTGGAATAGCTGCAACAGCTAGGGAAACTGCAGTCATGAAGCTTTCAAGAAGATCCATAGCTTGGAAAAAGTCTATAAAGAATACAAAAATACAAACGATAATGGATAGTATTCCAATCTTTTTACCTAATTTGCCCACTTTAATTGTTAAAGGAGTTTCCTCTTCCTCTCCTTGAATCATGGTAGCTATTCTGCCGATGGTTGTTTCCATTCCAGTAGCTATTACAACACCTGTTCCTTTTCCAAAGAGTACATTTGAATTCATGGATACTATTTTACTTTGCACCGCTTCCTCTTTGGAATGTTTTTGGATATTCTTGATTTTATTTGAGAAATCTGAAATGCTTTCATAATTTGTGTCTTTTTTAACAAAATCTGACTCTCCGGTTAAAGAGGATTCATCCACTCTCAAATCATATGATTCAATTAAGATTAAATCTGCAGGAACTTTGTCTCCCTCTTCAAGAAGTACAATGTCTCCAGGTACAAGATTTTCACTTGGAATTCTATTAAGGGTATTGTCTCTTTTAACATGTGCATCAGTGTGTACTAAGCTCTTAAGCTTTTCCATAGCATTTTCAGCACGATATTCTTGAATGAAACCTATTATTGAGTTGATTATCACTACTACAAGTATTACAATTGCATCTAAATGATTTCCAATCATGTAACTTGCTATAGCTGCAATGATAAGCATGAATATTAAAACATCTAAAAATTGAGATAAAAATAATTTCAAAGGACTGTTCTTCTTTTGTTCTTTCAGTTTATTCAGCCCATATTCTTCTAATCGAGCGTTTGCTTCAGAAAGGCTAAGCCCTTCTTTTTGAGTGGAATACTGTTTTAATATTTCTTCTATCAATATGAATCCCCAGTTCCTAATTTCTAAAAATAGTATTTGGTGAAATTAATTATATTTTCACCATTTAAATTCTTATCATTTACATTTAAATTCTTATCATTTACATTTATATTTATATATAAATAATAAGGTGTAAATGTATATCTTTAATTTTTTTTATTTAAATATTTAAGGTTTTAATTTTTAAGGTTTTGATTTGTGAAATCCTTTTTTTATCTTTCATATATGTAAAATGAGGCACGATTATAATTTTTTAACTTCATTTTTTTGGTTTTCATATTCAAATCCTCATTGAATAATGGTTTTATTATTAGTGTAGCATTAACATTATCCCTTATTTTCATAATCGCTTCCTGCAATTCCGCTGGAGGTCTGATTGAAAACAATATGTCTGCATCTTTATAGATGCTCATATTTGGATTGAAGACATCGTCCCTAATAATGTTTTCATTTGCAGGATCAATATCTGTCATTACAATATCAATATTCTCATTTTCACTTAAATTTTTAGAAATTGTTTGAAATTTGCCTGCTCCAATTTCAACTATTTTTGTCTTTTTGCCTGTTTTTTCGCTATTCTCAATAGCTAATTTTAGTATATATTCCTCTAAATCATTCCACATTTTTATTCCTTTTTAAGTTTTTGTTTCTTGATATCATTTGTGTTTCTATAATCATATATTATTTTTTAACAATTTAAATGTTCTATTTTAGCCCAATTTAGTCTTACTTTGTCTTAGTTTAGCCTTAGTTTAGTCTTACTTTAGTCTTAGTTTAGTCTTAGTTTAGTCTTAGTTTAGTCTTAGTTTAGTCCTAATTCCGCCTAGTTTAGTTCTAGTTTAGTTCTATTTTATCTTACTTTTTATGATATTAATTTAATTTTTAGAAATCTTTTTAATAGAGTAAATCAAATAATATTAATATAAATTTTCAATTAGAAAATAATGATTAAAGAATATATCTATTGATTTTTCAAGTGTTTAATATGTTTATTCGTGAATTTGTCCCTTCTGATTTGGCTAGGGTATATCAAATTGAAGTAGAGTCCTTTTCCACACCTTATGAATTGGCCATTCTTCAGCAATTATATGAAATCGGTGCAGGTTTTCTTGTAGCTGTTGAAGATGGTGAAATTGTAGGATATATTATTTTTTGGGTAAAAGAAGAAGGATTAGGCCATATAATTGCTCTTGCAGTTGATAGCAAATTCCGCAGACAGCATATAGCAACTCGATTGCTTATGATGGCAATAAGCATATTCAAGAATATTGATATTCATAGGATAACCTTGGAAGTGAAATCTCATAATGAAGCGGCAGTTAGTTTCTATCAAAAATTCGGTTTTGAAATTGATAGGAAAGTACCTAATTATTATGAGGATGGATCAGATGCTTATGTAATGTTATTCAGCACCAATAAAATCAGCAATTAATCAAATAATTAAAATATATAAAAATAATTAAAATTAATAAAAAGGATTAAAATTAATAAAAAAAGTATTAAAATTTATAAAAATAATTAAAATTAATAAAAAGAATTAAAGAAATGAAATAAAATTAATAATTTTAATTATTTTTAGTCAAATCTAGTTTATAGCTAAGGTTGTTCTCTTTTTTCAATTCACTTAAGTCTTTATTGATTCTTATATACTCTTTTTCAACTTCCAATAAAGATGTAACTAATCCTTCCCTATAGTTATTCACTTTTTTGGTATCCAATAGGAACTTCTGTTGAGTATATGGTTTAGAGTTGACTATATTTGAAATCTCTTTATCTTCCAGTTCAATATTGATTTCAAGTTGGTCCCTTAACTTTTCAAAGTCTTCCACAGTTATAGGTTCATTTTCAATTTCGTGCCTATTTATCAGATTTTCTGCGGATCTCAATTCCTCCAAATTCCTATCCTCATATGCCTCTTTAGAGGCGAAAAATAGATTTTCTTCATAATCTGTTGGTTCAAGCAATAAATCAGGATGAATCTTTCTTATGCAATCCTTGTAAATGGTGTGCAATTCCTTGAAGTCCTGTTTTTTACTTAAATTATTCTTATGCTCTTCAATAAGGATATTCACTTTTGCAGTTTCTGTTTCCAATTCAAGAACTTCTTCACTAAACTCATTTTCAATATGGCTTTCAATTTCACTCATATTGATTTTTGGCTTATTTATTTTGGTTTTGTTGATTTTGATTTGATTTTCCTCTAATTCCTCAGGTTCCTTATTGAATTGATTAGAAGATTGTTGATCAATCATTTTTTTAATGAGTTCAATAGTTCTTTTTGTTTTTTTGATTTTAAGCTTATAATCTTTAATCTTGTATTTATAAACTCCAAATTTCAAGGAATAATCTGTTTCAATTTCTCTGCAAGTGAAATTTATTAAATTATCTTCTTCAAAGAGTTTGCTAGCTAGAATCTCTCTTAAATAGCTTATTTCATCTTTTAAACTATCAATATATTCTTCATCTTTTGCATTGTTTTGAGGTTCTGTCATTTTTGAACTCCTTGTATAATAATTTTCATATAATATTTTTTTTTCATTTGTTCTTTGATTTATCTTCGCCTTCTTTCTTGCCTATGTAATCTTTTTGGCTGATTGGACGGATAATCGTAATCTGAATAATATCTTGAATCTATATTTCTATGGAATTGTCTAGGATTTCTGCCATATCTTTCTCTTTGCATTCTTTTCCTATATTTCCTTTCTTTTCTTCTTCTGATTCTTCTTTTTATTCTTTTTATTATAGTTCTCACTATCAATAGGATTACAATTATTATAATGATTATTATTCCTATTGGCAAGATTTCAAATAGGAAATCGCTGTAGTATTTATGGAATTCCATTTCTGATGGGAAATTCATAGTGCTTGCGCTTGTGTCATCTTCTGTAAGAAGTGCAAAATTGTAAACCAAGTCATAATATCCAATAGTTGCTCCTTCATAGTTAATTGAATCCGGTGCTTTGCCATGTTCATTCATATAGTCTACAACTATATCTGCCATATTGTAATAATCGTTAAATGAGTATTCTCCTTTAGTAAAGCTTGAATATTTCTGAGGGTTATCAGGAGCTCCAAACTCTCCAGGAACTTCTAATCCGTATCCATCTATATATGAGGCACTCATATACAATAATTGAGGGGTAGTGTAGGAACCATAGGATTCCTGCATATCGCTTCCATGACCATCAACGATTTTTTTAGAATCTTCTGCCAAGTATTTAGGGTCTAACTTGTGATAAACTATTAAATCTGTATCCAATTGCTTGTTTTCACTTGTTCCAGCATAAACTGCATTGATGATTTCATTTGCAATGTATTCGTTTACATTATCGCTGTCATATGCGATAATTCCTTTATAGCAATCGTCAGGATACTCCTGAGCAGGTTGAATCAAGCTTATTCCAGCGTCATTCAAGAATTTTCCAGGGCTTTTAACTGATGCAAATGTGTAATGTGACCAATTGTCATCATAGGACCTTCTAAGGAAATTTATTGTATTCAAATCAAGGGTACCTGCATTTACATAGATGATCTTTTTGCTGACTTTAGTGGAATAGTCTGCAAGGTCAACTAAATTTCCTGCACAAGCGCCAGCTATTGTAACGGCCACATCACATCTGGCTGCCATTACCCTTGTCCCTTCTCCGGGATTTGAAGCTGAATCATCAACCACTACAACAATGTCCCCATTGGTTTTTGATTCAATTCTTTCCTTGATATCATTCAATCTTGCAAAATCCGCATCATGCTCATGCAAATTGTCTGAAGTTAAGAATAATGTAGTTGCATCTGCACTTTCAGCAATTATTGGGCATAAAATGATTAATGATAAAAGCAATAATGGAATAATCTTTTTCATAGTCTTATCTCTTAATAATACAAGTAAATATAATATTTTAATAAATATTCAAATATAACCTTTTGAATATAAACTTTTTAATATAAAATTTTTAATTAGATTTCTTCTTCATCTTCTTCAAGAACCCATTTGATGGTGTCTAATCTAATGTCATTTGTCCAAATCATAGCATGAATTTGGTTTTTCATTTCTGCATTTCCTGCAATGGATGCTTCTTCATATTTTTCATTTAGTTCCTCTGCCCTTTGTTCAAATTTTTCAAGCAAGTCACGAACTTGGCTTTCAGAGCTAACTAAAGTGCTTGTTAACATGATTGATTGCAATTCGGATCCTGCAAGGATTACCTTAAGTTCATTTGTTAGATTATCTTCTTCAGCTCTTAACCCTGCAATCTTATCATTTAATACTTCAATTTTTTCTCCAATTTCCTCTTTTGTTTTCATTTTGTAATCTCCAATAATCATCAGTTTTAATTAATTTTTGTATAATTTTAATTTTTTTTTTACTGAGCAATAAATAAAAACTATTTTTCCATATCCCAATTCACTGGTTTTTTCTTTCGCCTTCCCCATTTGGTTGATTTCCACATTCCAGTATTTCTATTGGTCATGCCTTCCCTTAAGTCAATTCGCTCTTCAGGTAAGTCCTTAGGGTTGATTTCCTTCTTTTCACTTAAATTAGCTCCGCATTGGCTGCAAAACTTAGCGTTGATATCATAAAGTTTTGCCCCACACTTTGGACAAAATTGGTTCATTGTTTCACCTTCAGCTTTAAATTGTCATAAACTAAATATAATTTAATTATTATTTTAATTATTTTTATAGATATCTATAATTATAATTAAGAACAATTATTTATAAAAAGATTTATAAATTTTTAATTAGTGAAATTAAAAAAAGATTTTAAATTTTTAATTAGTGAAAATAGAACAATGTATTGGTATAGTATATAAAGATATTTTTATGAAATGCATAATGTGATAATATGGCTGATGGCATTATTGATATTGAAGATTATGAAGTAAAGGATACTCAGATTATAGAAACAGATAATGGTGATTACCAAGGTGATTTTAATCAAAAGGAATACGATAATGGATATGATAATCAAGGAAGCGTTAATGGGTTTTATAAATCCATTTCATTAAATAACACTTCTTTATTGATTATTCTAATGGTTATTGTTTTATTGGTGGCTATTTTTATAATGACTTTTGATTAATTAAAAAGTTTGATTTACTTTCATGATCTATTTGATTTGAATGTTTAATTTAGATAATTTATTAAAAAGATTTTCATTTGAGAAAAATAATGAAAGATTTAGAATATATAATCTCATTATTTTGATCGTAGGGTTGTCCCTTTACTTATTGAACAATCATTTCTTGCATGAAATCAATTGGTTTTTCATGTTTTATTTCAATGATTTTTTAGCTATTGTTGTGTTATTAAGCTTTTTAAATCTAATTTACCCTTATAAGTTGACTAATGTATGGCTAATAATTATCGTGACTATCTTAGCTTCATTTGTATGGGAATATGTGGCATTGTACATTAAAGCAGGAGCAATATTTGACATTATTGATGTTATCTGCTATTTTGGGTCAATGGTGATTTACATAATTTTATTGTACTTTTTAGAGGGGAAAATTAATACTTCAATTTAATATTTCATTTTAATGATTAATTTAATAGTTTTTATTCTTTGTGATATTATGGAAAAAAATAATTCTAATTACTCTCCAGATTCTAGATATCTTCTTAATTTTTCTTTTTCACAAAAGAGATTAAGCTCTAAAGATGATGGGCAAACTTTGAACTTTCAAGCTTTTTCCAAATCCTGCATGAGTTCAAACATCATCTCTGAAACCTCACTTGAAGAGAATCATATCTTATTGAAAAAGAAATCATTGCTTCAACGTAAATCCATGGGTTCCCTTAAGATTTTTTATAGCGAAATCATTGACTTGAAACTTAATAAGTCTGATTTGTCTTCATTATATTCTTCTATAGTAATTGTTTATTCAAAAAATGGCTATACCAAGCATTTAATCTCTTTAAGCAGTTCTGATGGATTTGCAGTCAGATGGTTCTATGATGAATTGGTTGTAAGACATTCCATGATCAAATCTAATCTAAACAAATCAGATTTCATCAAATCAAATGAAAAGGATTATTTGGATGGAAATGATAATGATTCTAGGGGGTCTGAAAAATTTGACAATTTCATGAATCAAATGAATGCTGAAATTTCCCAAAAACGTAAAAAAGAGATTTCAAAGCAAATGAAATTTGATAGATGTTCTACTGAGGAACGCTGATTTCTACTCAAGATTTAACTCAAATTTACTCAAAGTTTAATTTTAAGTTTAACTCAAAAGTTTTGTTTTTTATTTTTTATTTTTTTATTGATTCTTGTTCAATCTTTATTAAAAATCAGTTATTTTTTATTAACAATTAAACTATTCTTAAACTATTTTTTTAAAATTTATTTTTTCAATAGATAACTTAAAATATTTTGTATAATAGATATTATATTATAATGTAATATTTAGTTGAAATTTGATTAAATTCTATGAATTTTTCATAAGATTTTTTTATAAAAATCGGATTTATAGAATAGTTTAAATTAAATAAATTACATAAATAATTAAGGTAAATTAATTTAGCAAAAAGTATCATTTTTTATGGAAAATACTTTAGATTGCTATTTAATTTGATGATTATTTTAGATTAAATACAATGAATAAAATGGTGAAAATATGGGAAATGAAGCAAAATTAGCTTTAGAAGATGGAACTGTTCTAAAAGGTGAAGCCTTTGGTTATGAAACAGTAACTGTAGGTGAGCTTGCTTTCTCAACCGGTATGTCTGGTTATACCGAAGCGCTTACTGACCCGTCTTTCAAAGGACAAATATTAATGTCCACTTATCCTTTGGAAGGTAACTATGGAGTCAGTGAGGAATGGTATCAATCCGATAAGGTACAGGTTGAAGGTTTTGTAGTAAGAGAAGCTTGTAAAAAATTATCCAATTTCGGTACTAAAAAGACTTTAGATGACTTTTTAAAAGAGTTTAAAGTACCTGGAATTGAAGATATCGACACAAGAGACTTAACTTTGAAGATTCGTGAAAAAGGTTCTCTTAAAGCGGCATTAGCGACTGAAGAAATTGATGATGATGAACTTGTGGCTCGTGCTCAAGAGCATAAAAGCATTATTGATTTAGACTTGGTTCCTTTAGTGTCAACTCCTGAAGTAAAGACTTTCGGAGACTTTGATAAAACTGTAGCTATTCTTGATTGTGGTGTTAAAAAGAATATCATTAATTGTTTCTTGGAAAATGATATTGGTGTTGCTTTATTCCCTTACGATACTGATTATCAAACCATTTTGGATTATGGTGTAAATGGACTTATGGTATCTCCAGGTCCTGGAAACCCAGAAAGATTGACTGACACAATTGCAAATGTGGGTAAATTAATTAACAAGTTCCCAGTGTTTGGTATTTGTATGGGTCAGCATGTAATTGCAAAGACATTTGGTGCTACCACTTATAAAATGAAATTTGGTCACAGGGGAGCAAACCAACCAGTAAAGGACTTGCAAACTGGAAAAGTGTTCATCACTTCTCAAAATCATGGATTTGCTGTAGATCCGGATTCATTAAAGGGCACTGATTTGGAATTGACCCAAATTAACTTGAACGATGGTACTCCTGAAGGATTCTTGCATAAGGAATTGCCTTTAAGAACTATCCAATACCATCCAGAATCTGGTCCTGGTCCAAATGATACAAGAGTCTTGTTTGAAGAGTTTGGAAAAATGATTAAGGAGTACTAGGATTTGAATTTCATTGTATTTAATTGATTATATTTAATTGATTATTAAATTATTAAAATTTTAAAAATTATAAAATTATTACTTTAATGTGGATTGAGAGAGGATAATATGCCTGTTGATGAGGATATTAAAAAAGTGCTTATAATTGGTTCTGGGCCTATTCAGATTGGTCAGGCTGCTGAGTTTGACTACTCTGGTTCTCAAGCTTGTAAATCACTTAGAGAAGAGGGATTGGAAACTGTTCTTGTAAACAGTAATCCTGCTACCATTCAAACTGATATGGATATGGCAGATACTATTTATACTGAACCGTTAACCGCAGAACTTGTTGCTCAGATTATTGAAAAAGAGAATATTGATGCTATTTTGCCTACTATGGGTGGACAAACCGGTTTAAACATTGCAACTGAACTTGGAAAATTAGGACTATTGGAAGGCATTAAGGTCATTGGTTCTGATGTTCAAACCATTGCAGATGTGGAAGACAGAGACCTGTTTGCGAACTTTATGGATAGGTTAGATGAACCTATTCCTAAATGTCATGCAGTTGAATCTGTTGAAGAGGCTTTAGAGGCTGTTGAGGAAATCGGTTATCCTGTAATTGTACGTCCTGCATTCACCTTGGGTGGTACTGGTGGTGGAGTGGCTCATAATAAGGAAGAGCTTATCGAAGTTACAACTCATGGTCTTGACATGAGTTACATTAACCAAGTTTTAATCGATGAATCCGTTCTTGGATGGAAAGAAATCGAATTTGAGGTAATGAGGGATAAGAACGATACCTGTATCATTGTATGTAACATGGAAAATGTGGACCCAATGGGTATACATACCGGAGACAGTATTGTAGTTGCTCCTATTCAAAACCTTAATGATGAAGTATGCCAAAGATTAAGGGACGCTTCCATCAAGATTATTAGAAACTTGGGAATTAATGGTGGATGTAACATCCAATTCGCTTTAAACCCTGAAACCAATGAATATAAGATCATTGAAGTAAACCCTCGTGTAAGTAGAAGTAGTGCACTTGCATCTAAGGCAACAGGTTACCCAATTGCAAAGATCTCTTCAAAAGTTGCACTTGGACTCACTTTAGATGAAATCAGAAATGACATTACCAAGGAAACTCCTGCTTCCTTTGAACCATCCATCGATTATATCGTAGTGAAAATCCCAAGATGGCCATTTGACAAGTTCAAAGGAATTGACAGAAAAATCGGAGTTCAAATGAAAGCGACCGGGGAAGTAATGGCTATTGGTAGAACCTATGAGGAAGCTATTCAAAAGGCTATTCGTTCCTTAGACATTGGATTGCATGGATTTGAATATTTAGAATACACTGAAGATAATTTAGCAAATCCTACTGATGAAAGATTATTCCACATGTACTCCGCTATAAAAGATGGAAGAAGTGTAGAAGAACTTGCAGAACTTTCCAAAATGGATGCATTCTTCTTATACAAAATCGAAAACATAGTAGAGTTTGAAAAGCAAGTAACAAAAGAAGCACTTGAAGATGAAAAATTCTTGCTTAAGGCTAAAAAATTAGGATTCTCTAACTTCACTCTTGCAAAACTCGCAGGAATTAAAGAAGAAGATGTAAAAGCACTTCTTGATAAGTTTGACATCAAGCCATCCTATAAGATGGTAGATACCTGTGCAGCAGAGTTTGAAGCAAAAACTCCATATTATTACAGTAGTTATGACAAAGGTAATGAACTCATTAAAACAGATAACAAGAAAATCTTGATTATTGGTGCAGGTCCAATTAGAATTGGACAAGGTATTGAGTTCGATTACTGTTGTGTACACTCCTCTCTCGCATTAAAAGATCAAGGAATTGAAACTATCCTTGTAAACAACAACCCTGAAACTGTAAGTACTGATTATGACATTTCAGATGAACTGTTCTTCGAACCATTAACCTTTGAAGACATTATGGGAATCATTGAACAAGTTGAACCTGAAGGTGTAATCGTTCAATTCGGTGGTCAAACTTCAATTAACCTATCTGTCCCTCTTGCAAAAGCAGGAGTCAAAATCTTCGGTACTCCATATGAAAGCATTGACAGAGTGGAAGACAGAGAAAGATTCACCGAAGTGCTTAACGATTTGAATATTCGTCAAGCTCCTTATGGATTGGCTAATTCCTTTGATGAAGCAAGAGAAGCAGCTGAAAGAATTGGATTCCCAGTTCTTGTTCGTCCATCATATGTTATCGGTGGAAGAGCAATGGAAATCGTTTACTGTATAGAAGAACTTGAAGAGTATATGAAGGAAGCTGTAAAGGTTTCCCCAGAGCACCCTATTCTTGTAGACAAGTTCTTGGAAGATGCTGTTGAACTTGATGTTGACCTCTTATGTGATGGTGAAGATGTATTCATTGCAGGTATTATGGAACACATCGAGGAAGCAGGTGTTCACTCTGGAGACTCTGCATGTGTAATACCTCCTCAAACAATTCCAGAACATTTGCTTGAAGTCATTAGGGAAAATACAAGAAAATTAGCTTTAGAATTAGATGTTATTGGATTGATGAACATTCAATATGCAGTTAAATTAGATGAAGAGAAAGTTTACATCATTGAAGCTAACCCAAGAGCAAGTAGAACAGTTCCATTTGTAAGTAAAGCTATTGGTGTTCCTCTTGCAAAAGTTGCAACCTCATTGATGATGGGTGCAAAACTCAAAGACCTTAATTTAACCAAAGAGATTAAGATTAATCACGTAGCTGTTAAGGAATCTGTTTTCCCATTCTTGAAATTAACCGAATCCGACAGTATCTTAGGTCCTGAAATGAAATCCACTGGTGAAAGTATTGGTATAGACGAGAACTTCGGTCTTGCTTTCTATAAATCACAGCTTTCAGCAGGTATGGACTTGCCTAAGGAAGGAAATCTTTTGATTAGTGTAAGGGAACAGGACCAAAAGAAGATCCAACCAATAGCTGAAAAAGCTCATGCTTTAGGATTCAATATATTTGCTACAAAAGGTACAGCTAATGCCATATTTGATGTTCCTATTACAAGAATTAAGAAAGTTTCCCAAGGAACCCCTAACATCAAGGAAGCTATTTTAGACGGTAAGATTGATATGATCATAAACACTCCTCATGGTGAACAGGCTTCCAAAGATGGTTATACCATTAGACGTTTAGCTATTGAACTTGGAATTCCTTATGTGACAACTTTAGCAGGAGCAAGAGCAGCATTAAATGCTATTGAAGCTGTTAAAGAGAATGAATTAAAAGTTAAATCATTAAATGATCATATAGCAAATATTTAGATTTTTTAGAAGTTTATTAATGGAGATTTTCTCCATTTTCTTTCTTATTTATTTTATGTGGTGTTAAAATGCCTTTTAAAATTGACAGTGCAATAATGAAATTAGATTCAGAAACCGGTAAATACGATTTAGTGGATCCGGATGGAAAGTTCAATAAAAAAGATGCTTTAATGGTAGTTGAAAGTGATGACTTCATTACTATGCAATTAGTAATCAATGCAATTATCAGAAACGATTTTAAAGCATGGAAAGAAGTTAAATGGGATGATTCTGACAGTCTCAAAGCTATTCTTGTTAAATTAGGATATGGCAGAGAGGAAATCGTTGAATTGCTTAAAGAATTTTAATTTTTTATTAATAGAATATTTTTTTATTTTTCTATTAAACTATTTTTACTTATTTTGTCCTTTTTAGTTATATTTTTTCTTATTTTTATTTTATTTGTTTGTTTTTTTCTTATTTTGTCCTTTTTAGTTATATTTTTTCTTTTATATTTTTTCTTATTTTTATTTTATTTGTTTGTTTTTTTCTTATTTTTATTTTATTTGTTTGTTTTTTTCTTATTTTTATTTTATTTGTTTGTTTTTTTCTTATTTTTATTTTATTAGGCTATTTTTATCTTATTTTCATATTATTAATTTTTTTAAATTAATCAAGAAAAAACAATTAAAGGATAAAGATATGCAAATAAAAAACAAATAATAAAAAAAAATCTGAAAATAGCAAAATTAAAAAAGTAAAGTTTTAAAAAAAGAGAAAATAAGAAGATTTACAATTCGGCTAAATCTTCTTTGGATAATAGGTTGGCATCTGCATCTTTCAATGCTTTTACACCGTCTTCATAGTTTTCGATTTTAACGACAACAATAGCTTCATCTGTTTTAGAGCTTACGAATGCATATAGGTATTCAACATTTATGCTTTCCTTTTCAAGGATTTCAAGCATGGTGTTAAGGCCGTTAGGTTCGTCTTTAACCCCTACAACAATTACATCAGTTTCTTTGACTGTGAATTTTTCTTCTTTTAAAGCTTTGATTGCCACTTCATTGTCTGAAACGATTAATCTTAAAATTCCATATTTGGAACTGTCTGCAATGGAAAGAGCTCTAATGTTCACTCCTGCCTGTGACATTGCATTAACAGCTTTTTTTAATTTTCCTTCTTTGTTTTCAAGAAATACGGAAAGTTGTTTTACACTCATATTATCACTTTCTTAATAATTGATATAAAATATATTTATTAAAGTTCATTTAATCAAAGTTCCTCTCATCAATCACTCTAATAGCTTTTCCTTCACTTCTTGGTAAGGATTCAGGTTCTACTAAAGTTACATCTACACTAATTCCAATTGCACTTTGGATTTTCTTAGCAATTCTTCTTTCAAATTCTTCAATCTTCTTCATTTCATCAGAGAACAATTCTGGAGAAGTTTCCACTTTCACTTCAATTTCATCAAGTGTTTTTGGTCTGGAAACATGAATTTGATAGTTTGCAGTTAATCCTTCGATTTGCAAGATGGCAGCTTCGATTTGAGATGGGTAAACCATTACTCCCTTGATCTTTAACATGTCGTCGCTTCTACCAGTGATTCTGTCCATTCTAACAGTGGTTCTTCCACAAGGACATTTATCTCTTCTAAGTGCAGTGATGTCTTTTGTTCTGAATCTGATAACTGGCATTCCTTCTCTTGTAAGGTTGGTTAAGACCAATTCCCCTTTTTGCCCATCTTCAAGGGTTTCTCCAGTTTCGGAGTCGATGATTTCTGGATAGAAATGATCTTCTTGTATATGTAATCCTGTTTGGTATTCACATTCTGTAGATACTCCCGGTCCCATCAATTCAGTTAATCCGTAAATGTTATGTGCAGTAATTCCAAGTTTTTCCTCTAAGCTATGTCTCATTTCTTCAGTCCACATCTCAGCTCCGAAAATTCCTGCATGCAAACTGATGCTTTCTGCATTGAATCCTTCTTTTTCAAGGGATTCTGCTAAATACATTGCATAGGAAGGAGTGCATGTTAGGATATCGCTTTGGAAGTCTTCCATAATCTTCAATTGTCTTGCAGTGTTTCCTGAAGACATTGGTATAACAGTTGCACCCATTGCCTTTGCACCGTGGTCGATTCCAAAACCTCCTGTAAATAATCCGTATCCGTATGAATTTTGGATTTTTGAGTTTTTGTCTCCTCCAGCCATAGCAATAGCTCTTGCAGTACATTCTCCCCAAATGTCAATGTCCTTTTGTGTGTATCCGGATACAACAGGGGTTCCAGTGGTTCCAGAAGTACTGTGGATTTCTATGATCTCATCATCTGGCACCGCAAATAAGCCGAATGGGTAAGCTTCCCTTAAATCTGCTTTGGTGGTAAATGGTATTTTGCTAATGTCATCAAGAGTTTTCAAGTCCTCCGGATGGAATCCCGCTTCATCAAACTTTTTCTTGTAGAAGGGTACATTTTCATAAACTCTCTTTACTTGTTGTTGGAATAGGGCAAGCTGCATTTCTTCTTTCTCTTCCCTTCCCATACATTCTGCATTTTCATTCCAAATCATATAATTTCTCCAATGATTCAATATGTCTTTTGAGTAATAATTTAGTTAATATTATAAATTTAAAATTTTTTATAAAATAGTTCATAAACTTATAATTTAATAACATTACTTATTTTATTTTTAATCATTAATATAGTTACTATTTTAAAAAGTCTTTTAGAGGTTTTAAATGTATATTTTTTGTTCATTTCTACACATTTTAGTTTTTATTTTTCCATTAGTCATATTTTGGCAATTTATTAACTTAATTAAGTTCAAAAAAGTTTTTAAAGTATTATTTACAGTTTTAAAAAACATTTATATATAATATTCATTAAAAATTAATGTGTAATTATTATTAAATTATTTTTTTAATATTAATCTTTATTTAGAGGTTTTTGAATGAATTATTTTTTATTAGGAATAGTTTTTATAGTCTATTTCATTATGGTAGGGTATGTAGGATACCTTGCTTGGAAGAGAACTAATTCCTCTGAAGACTTTATGATTGCAGGTAGGGAAACTCACCCATATATCATGGCATTGAGTTATGGGGCTACTTTTATTTCCACTGCAGCTATTGTCGGTTTTGGAGGAGTTGCAGGTAAGTATGGTATGGGTATACTATGGCTTGTATTCTTGAACATCTTCGTAGGTGTTTTCATCGCATTCGTATTCTTTGGTAAAAGAACTCGTAGAATGGGTAAAAATCTTGGATCTCTCACATTCCCAGAGTTTTTAGGCCGTAGATTCAATAGTAAATTCATACAGTACTTTAGTGGAATTTTAATCTTCTGTGCTATGCCGATTTATGCGGCAGTGGTTCTTATTGGTGCAGCAAGATTTATGGAAAGTTCTTTAATGCTTGACTTTAATTTAGCGCTTTTAGTGCTTGCAGTTGTTATCTGTGCTTACGTATTGTTTGGTGGATTGAAAGGTGTTATGTATACCGATGCATTGCAAGGAACAATCATGTTTGTCGGTATGATAATCTTACTTGTATTCATTTACTGGGTATTAGGTGGTGTTACTGAAGCGAATACCGCATTAACCAATATGGCTCCTCTTTATCCTCCTGATGCTATCGCAGAAGGTGGTACAGGTTGGACAAGTTTCCCAACACTTGGAAGTCCATTCTGGTGGTCTCTTGTAACTACAACCATTATGGGTGTAGGTATCGGTGCATTGGCTCAACCACAGCTTGCAGTAAGATTCATGACTGTAAAATCCAACAAAGAGTTACACAGATCACTTTTAATCGGTGCTATCTTCATTGCTGTAATGACTTGTACTGCTTATATTGTAGGTTCCTTATCCAATGTATACTTCTATCAGAATTTCGGACAGATTGCAATTGATTATGTTGGAGGAAACATGGATTCAATCATTCCAACATTCATTTCAACAGCACTTCCTGAATGGTTTGTATACATTTTCCTATTGTCATTGCTTGCGGCAGCCATGTCCACTTTAAGTTCACAGTATCACACTCAAGGAACTGCATTAGGTCACGATATTGTTGATGCAATCAGAAACAGAGGTGGCTCTGACGAATATACTGCAGAGGAAATTAACAAAAGCGGTGCTGCTGTAGAAGAAAGTAAAATTGGATTTATTTCAGTTAGCCAAGCAGGCATTTTGATAGCAGTTATTCTTTCATTGGTAATAGGTTTAGCATTGCCAGGCAGTATTGTAGCACTCGGTACTTCATTGTTCATGGGATTATGTGCTGCTGCATTCTTGCCGGTTTATTGTGCAGCTTTATTCTGGAAACGTACCACTAAACAAGGTGCAATTGCAGGACTTTTATCCGGTACATTAACAAGTTTATTCTTGCTTGTATTTGTATTTAAGAAAACTGCAACAGGTCTCGGTATTTGTAAACTCATATTCGGTGTAGACATGTTAATCAATACCATGCCTTGGTATACAATTGATGTAATGATTTTTGCTATACCTGTTTCAGCAATATTTACCATTGTAGTAAGTTTGCTTACACAACCAATTGATGAAAAAGTCCTTAACAAATCCTTTGAGGGGATTTCTAAAGAATAGGTGATATTATGATGGTTTTAGGAATTGAAGATCCTTGGATTTGGGGAGCATATGTTTTAATAATTTTAATTACACTTATTTGTGTTGTGTATGGCGCATTAAAATGGAATAGTGAGGATTAATTTAATCCTTATTTTTATTCTTTTTTTATTTTTTTATTTTTCATTCTTTTTTATTTTATTCTCTTTTTTATTTTATTTATAGTTTTTATTTGCATTGATTTTACTTTTTTTACTATTTTTAGATGAATTTTATATTTTTTATCATTTGTTCTTGTTTTTAGCTTGTTTTCATTTAATTTTTCAAAATATTTATTAATTGATTTAAATAAAAAGAATATTGTTTATAATAAGAAATTTTTCAATTAGAATAATTATCGAACTTATTTTCGGAGAGAGTTTTTATGAGAATAGTTAAGGAATTAGTCGGTAAAGAGGTTTTAGGCAATGACATAATTAGTATGGGAAAAGTTGTTGATGTTGACGTTGACCTTGATGATAATGCCATAGAATCCATTATCGTATCTAAAGGAGGAATTCAAGAATCTTTAAACATCAGTAAAAGTGAATTGGTCATTCCTTTCGATATGATTAATAAAATTGGGGACAAGATTATTTTGAAAGATGTTTTTGATGAAGACCTCGCTCAAATGGAAGATGAAATTGAAGATTTGAAAAGTCAATTATAAGTCATTTTTACATAGTTGTGAGTACAATGGTTACAAAAGAGTATTTGATTGAAATATTAAAGGAAAATAAGGTATTTGAAGAAGGTGATTTCACTCTTGCTTCCGGTAAGAAAAGCAATTATTATGTCAATATGAAAAGAGCCATTACCGAACCGGAAATATTGTCAACAATAGCTAAATTAATCAATGAGGAGATTGATGATGACATTGATAAGATTGCAGGCCCTGCATTAGGTGCTGTTCCTATAGCAACTGCTGTTTCACTTGAATCAGGAAAACCTCTCTTAATGATTAGAAAAGAGAAAAAAGGTTACGGAACTTCAAAATTGATTGAAGGAAATTTGATTGAGGGTGACAATGTAATCCTTGTTGAAGATGTTACCACTACTGGCGGATCTTTATTAAAAGCAATAAATGCAATACTTGATAATGGTGGAGTAGTTAAAAAAGCATTTGTTGTTGTTGACAGGGAAGAAGGTGCAATGGAGACCTTTGCAAATGAAGGAATCACTCTTGAACCATTAATTTCCGTAAGCGAATTTTTTGAATAATTAATTTTAAATAATGATTGTTTTTTCATTATAGATTTTAATCTATTTTTTTATTTTTTTATTTTATTTTTTATTTCATTCTTTTTCAATCATTTTCATTTCTTTTTTATCTTTTTAATCTTCATATGTTAATCTAATTAAGTATATATTCTAAAATTGATAGAGATATAATTGAAATTAGTAAAACTTATTCTGGTGTCAATATGAAGATAATTAATTTAATGGTTGTTACATTGATAGTTCTAATCGTAGCCATTGGTTCTGTTTGTGCAGGAACTGATGATGGTCTTCTTTCTGATGGCGATGATTTCGATGAAGATAATGAAGACGATTTTGACCTTGATGATGATGGCGATGACGATGACAATGATGATGATTTAGACGATGAAGATAATGATGGTGAGGATGATTCGGATGATGATTTAGGCGATGAAGATAATGATGATGATTCTGATGAAGATTTGGATGATGAAGATGAATCATTTGAAGAAGAATTCGATGGGGAATTTGATGGAGAATTTACAGCATTATCTGCTGGATTCGATATTTCAAGTGCAAAGGGCATGAATGGTGAAATGGCATCAAATTCTGCTGGAGGTTCTCAAAATAGCTCAGATTTAAGCCCTAAAGCTGGAAATCCTATTGGTGTCTTATTATTGTCTTTATTGTTTTTAATAGTGATTCCATTAAGAAATAGATAATCTATTTCTTTTGGAAACTAATTTTTTACTTATTTTAAAAAAATATTATTTAAACTTATTTTCAACTTTTTTTTTTAAAAAATTATTAAATATTTAAATCTTATTTTGTGGCATGCTTTTTCAAGTGACCTAGTTCATCAATTATGATTCCAAGACCAGTCTTCACTGCATTTGGAGAGCCAGGCATTGCAAATATCATGGTTTTTCTATAGATTCCTGCAGTTGCTCTTGACAATAGTGATCCTGCTCCTAATTCCTCATAGGAAATGGCTCTGAATATTTCTCCAAATCCCTTGATTTCCTTTTCAAAGAGAGGTTCTATTGTTTCAATGGTGATGTCCCTTGATTCAAGTCCTGTTCCACCAGTTGTAATGATAACTTCTATTCCGTTATCAATCATTTCCTCAATAGTGTTTCTTAAGGTGTCCATTTCATCAGGAATAATTGCGTAAGCATCAACGTCATATTTTTTAGCCAATTCCTCTTTTAAGTATTTTCCAGATAAGTCCTTTTCTTCCCCTTCCTTGTCATTGGAAAATCTATCACTGAGAGTGATTACACCACAGGATACTTTTATTGGTGCTTTCTTTTTATGCAATTCCATAGTTTCGCTTTTCATAAGATTACTTCCGTTTAATTATTTTTAATAAAATTCCTTAGTTTTTTTTAAATTGATATATTTCATATTAATTTTTATTAATTTCATATAAAATATTTTTTATAATTTATTGAATTTTTCATTAAACTTCAATGTCCATATTGCAGTTTCATAGGTTAAAGTTTCATAAATTAGTATCATTAAGTTTATTTATATAAAATATAAATATATTTATCATGAATGATTTATTTTATATCTTGGATGCATCTGCATTTATCAATGGCTTTGAACCAAAAAGCCAATTTAACTTCACTGTTTCTGAGATAACTGATGAAGTTAAGGACTTGAAATCCAAGATATTGTTAGATCAAGCTATTGAAGAAGGAAAAATAATAATAAAAGAGCCAAAAGAAGAGTTTATTAAAGAATTGAATGAAATAATCTCCAAATCTGGAGATGACTTGCGTTTATCCGAAGCGGATAAAAAGTTATTGGCTCTAGCTTTAGACTTGAAGGAAGAGAATGAAAACATTAAGGTTTTAACCGATGATTATTCAATGCAGAATGTTTTGAAAATCATTGATATTCCATATGGCAGCATAATTACTGAAGGGATAAAGGGAATATACAATTGGGTTAAAACATGTGAAGGATGCAAGAAGGAGTTTGATGCAGATTATCCTTTCGATGATTGTGAAATATGCGGGTCTAAAGTTTTTAAAAGAAGAATAAAAACCTATTAAACTGTATTTGGTGTGAATATGGAAATTGGTGTTGTAGTACATGGTCCAGGAATAGTTGATTCCGGATGGGCCGAAAAGATTATTGATATCCTATCTAATTTTGGTAATGTCAGTTGTCGTTTAGGAGGAACAATGGGCAGAACAGCAGTTATTGATGCTGGATTGGAGGATGTCATTGACATATCATTAAAATTATTGCCTAGTCAATCATTGGAGTTGTTCAACAGGGAACATGCTGATGTCATTTTCCTATTGAATTATGGAAAATCCCCTGAAACTGGACGTGTTTTTGGGTATAAAGTGTTTACTCATTATTTCAAACAGATTTCCAATGAGGATTTCTTGGCTACCAATCATAAGCCATTGTATGAATCAAGCATTCCGGTTATTCAGATAGAAAGACCTGGGGAGGAAGATGGTGCAATCATCAGCTGGAATGTGGTTTTAAACGAACAATTGGCTAAAAGCAAAAAGAGCAAAAGGGCACGTTTAGGCTTAGGCGATAAGAACATGCTTGAATCTCTTTCATTTAGCTTTGAAGAATTGTTTGATGGCTTAAAGGCAGCTTTGGATTTAATTGAAGTCACACCTGAAGAAGTTGTTTCAGACTATTTCTCAAACAATCAGGAAAGCGAAGATGAAAAATCCATTGAAAACTTATTGCAATCCTATGATGATTATGAAACCAGCCATTACACTTACCGTAAGATTCATGGTGTAAGCCCTGATGAGAATATCTTCATTAATGGAATTGTTGTTGGATATTCCAATGCAGATTCAATTGTCCTGATTGCACGTGATGGAATGATTGTAGACATTATCAACGGTACCATAAAATATCATGGTCTGGAAAAATTAGGGCCAGTTGATTTGGAAAGGATTATTGTGAAAACAGGATTGCTAAGAAAATCTGAGGACGTTAATCCGAGGATATTGTCTCATAATGATATTTATGTAAAGGATACTGAAAGAAATCTTTATTCCGGTGAAATTTCTGAGGATGAGTATTCATTTAAAGTGGCTTATGTGGATCATGCCGCTTATGACATTTATAAATTCAAGGACTTTGACTTGGTTGTTACAATTGGTGATGACACTTCATTGGTCGCTTCTGACATTTTGTACAGATTCAATATCCCAATCATTGGTATCATTGATGGAGATTTGGATAAGGTTGTTGAAAACGGTTTTGTCAATGAAAAATCAATATTCATTGAAGTCGCTTCCGGTTTTGATGATATTGTCGGCCAATACATCAATGAGGAAATATTCATGTCAAAGGACACTTTTGAAATGCCTTTTGATGAGGAAGCCAATTCTGTAGAAGAGTTTAAAAATGCAATATTCAATGTCTTCAAGGGGCTTGTGATTGAGAAGGTAAAGGATATCGTTCCAAGTTTCGTAGAGAAGGATTGCGATTATAATGTAATTGATTCTTATCATGAGGTTGTTGATGAGAATCCTGAGCTTGTGGAAAATCTGGATGAGTTTATTGATGGATTTGAATATGAGTCCTTTGAGGAAGGGGAAGAAGTTTATTTGGATGAAAATTATGATTCTCCACTTGAAGAGGAATATACTGATGATGATTTTGAGGAACTTTCAGATGCTCAACTTGAAGAACTGTTAGTTGAACATGGGTCTGGTGAATACGAAGAAGTCTATTTCGATGAAGAGATTTATCTTGATGATGAGGCCTATCCTGATGAAGAGGATGCCATTTATTATGATGAAGTTCCATTTGAAGAAACTGCCGATGAGCCTTTAGTTGAGGAGATCTATGTTGATCATGATGAGGAAGTCATTTATGAAGATGTTCCTGTTGAAGAGGTTTATTTAGATGAAAATATAAATGAGGTTTCTCCAGAAGAGCCTGTTGATGAAGTGTCTGTTGATGAAGATGCAGATGAGGCTGATGGATGGGCTGAATATATTGAAGAGGAATTTGGAGAGTCTATTGAACAGTCAGAGGATGAAAACAAACAGGATTAACTTTTTGATTTAATTTATTAAATATTTTTCTTAAAATTATTTTATTATTTAATTTAATTATCATTTAATTCAATTATTATTTAAATTCAATTATTATTTCAATTCAATTATTTTAAATTATTTTTATTATTAAAGGTGTAATGATGGATTTTGAAGAACTTGTTAAATCACTTCAGGAATTTGTAGGAGTCAGCCGTAAGAATTTCATTGAGAAAGTTACAAAAACCTTAGGTGAAGTTTATAATATCTCCGGCGAAGTCCTTCTTGATTTTGGAGATGATGCTTCAGCTATTGACATTGGAAACAATAAGGTTATATTGCTTGCAGCAGATGGGATTTGGGGCCAATTGATGAGTGTAAATCCTTATTGGGCAGGTTATTGTTCAGTGCTTGTAAATGTTAATGATATTGCTGCTATGGGTGGAAAGCCAATAGCTATGGTGAATACAATGTCCATTTTCGATGATGAGATTTATGATGATCTTCTTCAAGGAATTGTGGATGGATGCAAGAAGTTCAATGTCCCTATGGTTGGTGGACACCTTCACCCTGATTCCGAATTCAATTCATTGGATGTGGCTATTGCAGGGATTGCTAAGAAGGATTCATTGATAACTTCTGCAGGTGCGAGTGTTGGTGATAAGGTCCTTATAGCTATTGATACTGATGGAAGGCAACATCCCCAATTTGCTTTAAATTGGGACACTACCTATGAAAAGGATGACAAGTTGGTTCAAGATCAAATAAAGGTCATGCAGGAAATTGCAGAAGCGCATCTTCCTACAGCTGGAAAGGATATCAGTAATCCGGGAACATTAGGCACTTTAGAGATGCTTCTTGAGGCATCTGGTGTAGGTGCTTGCGTTAACCTTGATTTGATTCCAAGAAATCCTGATGTCTCTTGGGAAGATTGGTTAAGGGCTTATCCTGGAGCAGCTTTTGTATTGACTGCCAAAGAGGAAAACTGCCAAGAGATCATTGATACTTTAACTCCATATTCATTTGAAGTTGCTGTTGTTGGTGATGTGATAGAAGAGAAAGTTCTTTATTTGGAACATGGCGATGAAAGAGCAGTTTTATTCTCTCAGGAAAAGAATCCTGTATTGAAAATGAATGAATAAATTAATTTTTTCAATTTCAAATTTTTTTTAATTTTTTCTAATATTTTTTTAATCCTATTTTTTTTAATTTTTTCTAATATTTTTTTTAATCCTATTTTTTTAACTTTTTCATTATTTTAATTAATTGTTATTTATTTTGCTTATAATAACGTAATTATTCTTTATTTTCTTTTTATTTGATTCATTGCCCTTTAAAATTTTCATTTTTCCAAACATTTTCTTTTGTTTTTATTATATGAAACAGATTTTTACTATAATTTCTATTTTTATTAAAAAATTTTATCATATTGTTTTATAATTTTTATTAAAAATTATTCATTTTCTAATTTAATAAAACTTAAACATTATTTATTATTTTTTGCTTTTATTAGTCATAACTTGCATTTTTGACTCTATTTTTAATATTTTTTTGATTAAATGACACTATTTTATATAATATGATTTTCTTAAATAATTATGTAGATTAGATTTTTTTATTTATCTAATTTATAATATATTATAAATTAAAAATATTTGGTGTAAATATGAATAAAAAAATAGGAATTATATTAGGGGCTGCATTATTAGTCTTCTTATTAATCGGTGCTTCCAGCGCAGGTTTCTTTGATTTTTTAGGTGGCGATCAAGCAGCTACTGATAACGATGACAGCACTTTAGTTGTTGGTTTCGACGCAGAATTCCCTCCATACGGATACAAAGATGACAGTGGGGAATATGTTGGATTTGACTTAGACTTAGCTCAAGAAGTTTGTGACAGAAATAACTGGACTTTAGTAAAACAACCAATAGACTGGGACGCTAAAGACAGTGAATTAGACTCTGGTTCAATCGACTGTATTTGGAACGGATTTACCATCAACGGTAGAGAAAACGATTACACCTGGTCTGAACCATACATTGACAACAAACAAGTTATTGTTGTAAAAACTGATTCCGGTATCGACGATTTAGATGACTTAAAAGGTAAAATCGTAGAAACCCAAAAAGATTCCTCTGCATTAGCAGCTCTTGAAGGAGATCAAAAACCTTTAGCAGACACCTTTGATTCCTTAACTCAAATTGCTGATTATAACACTGCATTCATGGACTTAGAATCCGGTGCTTGTGACGCAGTTGCAATCGATATTGGTGTAGCTCAATACCAAATCAGCCAAAAAGGCAGTGACCAATACAAAATATTAGATGAAGAAATCTCTTCTGAACAATATGGTGTAGGTTTCAAAAAAGGTAATGAAGAATTAAGAGACCAAATCCAAGCTACTTTAGACGAAATGTTTGAAGACGGAACCGTTGCAAAAATCGCACAAAAATACGATGAATTTGGTGTTCCAGGTTCTCTTATTCAAAAATAAGTGATATATTCTTAGTTTATGCATAATTCGTTATGTATAAACTTTTTTTATTATTTTTCCTAT
The DNA here is from genome assembly GCF_902784195.1 of uncultured Methanobrevibacter sp. NCBI lineage: Archaea > Methanobacteriati > Methanobacteriota > Methanobacteria > Methanobacteriales > Methanobacteriaceae > Methanobrevibacter > uncultured Methanobrevibacter sp. Next base: position 183,381 of record NZ_CACZTX010000009.1, on the reverse strand, counting down.
TTTTTAAATTTAAATAAATTATTTGATTTACAATGATGTTTTGAATAATTTATTTAAATTTATTTAATTAAAAATAATTAATTTGATTTAAGCAATATGACTTAATTAATTAATGATTATTTGTTAAACGATTAATTTTAAATTTATTTTTTTATGTTTGGAGAATTTAAATGTTATTGAGTAAAATTTTAGAAGAATTATTATGGGGTATGGGAACCTCCATAGAAATATTCTTGCTTACATTGTTATTTTCAATTCCTCTTGGTTTAGCTGTAGCTGCAGGAAGAATGAGTAGCTTTAAGCCATTGCAATGGTTTATGAAAGCATATATTTCAATTATGAGAGGTACTCCATTGATGCTGCAATTGATTGTGGTGTTCTTTGGACCATACTATATTTTCGGAATGAGTCTCTCAAGAGATTTCAGGATGATTGCAGTTATCATTGCATTTACCATTAACTATGCAGCATACTTTGCAGAAATCTTCCGTGGAGGAATCGAATCCATTCCAAATGGTCAGTATGAAGCTGCACAAGTATTGGGTTATAATAGATTAGAGACATTCTTTATCATTATCCTGCCACAAGTAATCAAGATTGTGCTTCCTTCAATTACAAATGAGGTCATTACATTGGTAAAAGACACTTCTCTTTCATTCGTTCTTGCAATTCCAGAAATGTTCACAGTTGCAAAACAGATTGCAGCTGCTGAAGCATCCATCTCAGCATTGCTGATTGCAGGTGTTTTCTATTATGTATTCAATGCATTAGTGGCATTTATAATGGAACGCTTTGAAAAGAGATTGGATTATTATGATACATAGGGAGAGATATCATGAGTTTATTGGAAGTTAAAAATCTAAAGAAAAGTTTTGGTGACAATGTAGTATTAAAGGATATCTCTTTTAATGTTGAAAAGGGAGAAGTGTTATCCATTATTGGGCCATCTGGATCTGGTAAGTCTACATTGCTCAGATGCATTACAGATTTGGAAACTGAAGACAGCGGAGAGATCAATTTTGATGGAACCTTCGGTTTGGTGTTCCAGAATTTCAATCTGTTCCCACATCATTCTGTAATGAAGAATATTGCAAATGCACCTATAAGGGTTCAAAAAAGAGATAAAGAAGAAGTTTACGCTCATGCAAGAGACTTGCTTAAAAAGATGGGTCTTGAAGATAAGGAAGATGCATATCCTTCTGAGCTCTCTGGTGGACAGCAGCAAAGGGTATCCATTGCAAGGGCACTTTGTATGAATCCGGACATTCTGTTCTTTGATGAACCTACTTCTGCACTTGACCCTGAGCTTACTGGTGAGATTTTGCAGGTAATCAAGGATTTGGCTGCAGAGCATATGACAATGGTAATTGTTACCCACGAGATGAACTTCGCTCGTAATGTGTCTGATACCATCATTTTCATGGATGGTGGAGTCATTGTAGAGCAGGGATCACCTGAAGAGGTATTCTCATCAGACAACCAAAGAATGAAAGATTTCTTAGGTAAATTCTATGAATAGATAGAATTTACTTTTTTCTATTTTTTTTAAAAATTTTTTATTATTTTTCTCTTTTTTTATTCCATTTTTTAAATAGGATTTTTAATATTTATTGTACTATTTTTATTATTCTAAATTTATTTAAAAACTGTTTTATATTATTAAAAATATACATATATTTAATTTATAAAATAGGGATATTTTTTTTAATTTTTTACTTATTGAATTTATCTTATTTTATAATATTGTTAAAATTTTAACATTAGATAATAATTATTATTTATTGAAAAAAGAGGCAAGCCTATGCTAATTAAAATTAATGGAGAAGATGTGGATATTCCTGAAGGTTCTACCATCAAGGATGCAATTGAAATCTCAAATGCTCCTTACAAGAAAGGAAGTATCGTTTGTCTTATCAAGGGAGAAAGCGAAATACAAAGCAATATCCTTAAATATAAGATCAAAACACCTAAGGGAAGTATTCTCATTGAATTGGAAGTTTCTGAAAAATCACAACCTTTAACTGATTTCTTCAAGGAAAACTATTCTCAGTTTATCTCTAATAATGTTCGTTGGGAAACATCTAATGAAGTGGCTATAGGTCCTGTAAGCTCTAATTTTGAACCTTCACATGACGAATTTGCATATTTCGACAATGAGGTCCTGATTAGCTTATCTGGATTTTCAAATGATGCCACTCATATAATCTTTGTCAAGGATGACCACAAGAACGTTTACGGTGTTCCAAAATACAGTGACCGTGGAGTCTTTGCAAGGGTTATAGGTGGAAGAAAAACTTTGTTCTCCCTTACTGATGATGATGAAATCCTAGCTATTGAACCTGTAATTGAGCGCAGTACAGTTAGAGAGAGCACTGGCGGTTCAAACTTGGATGAAGTCTTGGAGGAAGGAAATCAATTGTTCACCTATGTTCTTTTTGAACCTAACTTCAATTCCCCTAAATCTGTTGAACACTTGTTTTCACTCATTAGGAATGACAAGATAGAAGTCAGCTTCGAATCCAACTCATTTGTAGGGTTCTATGAATTGACTGGTTTAACTAAGGAGAAGGAAGAGATCACTGAACGTAAAAGAGGAACAGTTACCTTGAGAAATGATGGATTCGGTAAAGGTAGAGTTTATATTTATAGAGAAGACAGAGTAAGAGCTGAAACCCACACCAATTTAGCTACCGTCAAGCAAGGTATGGAATTGTTTGACATAGCTAAAGAAGGGGATTTCATCACTGTAAGAAGCAACCCTGACAGAATCATGCTTATGATGATGACTCAAAAAGAGGCGGAAGAAAAACTCGCATCTTTAGGCATCACTCATGTAAGAACTGGCAATGAGGATGATGATGCAATTGTCGTGACCCAAGAGCCTGAAAGCACTGTTGGCATCATAGAAGCTGGTGAAGTGATTACCTTTGGTCTTGCAAGCGATGAGCTCTTGAAAGTCAAGTTAACCGATAAGGCTCCAAGAACCAGATGGTATCTTGAGAAAATCACTGGTCTTGCAGAAAAGCCAGTTGGAACATTGAAGGTTTACTTTGCAGTGCCTGACATGAACATGTTCATGTTCAATGGTGATAACGATGAATCCAAGGGACTTATTCCTGAAAACAATCCAACTGACCTTATGAAAGCTGGAGAGATAGGTGTAACAAACATGTCCAAGAAGAATGTGGGACTTGTCGGTATAAGAACCATTGACACCACTGATTTCGGACCTACCGGTGAGCCTTTCTCAGCTACAAACGTTGTCGGTGAAGTTGTTGGAAACATTGAAGGCTTGAACAAGCTTAAAGATGGAAGCACTCTTTATATTCATGAAGTATACGAGGATGAGGAATAGGAGGAATGATTATGCCTGCAAATTTATGTATAACTCCAGATTTAGGTAAAGAGGATATGGATCCAGAAGTTTCAACAAGGATGATCATTTTAAGTTCAAAGGCAAATGTAAGTGAAAGTGAGGTAGTGAACTTCCTCCATATGTTGAATTTGCCTATTACAATCAAATGGACTTGTTATGGGGCTATGATTAGTGGAAAAGATGAATATGTGAGAGAAGCTATTCGTGAACTCCGTAAATTAGACCCTTATGGAATTTTTACAAAGGAAAGAGGTTTTGCTCCTGGTGACCCAAGAAGATGCAGAGGTCACAGATACGGACCAAGAGAAGGTTTCCACCAAATGGAAAAGGAATTTAAGATTCTTGATTATGTTGGAGAAGCTTTAAAGAATCCTAAGGAAGTTGTAATTGAGAAAAAGGAACCTGTTTCTGTTGATTACTTCAAAGAGATTTTACAAGAAGAAGAAAATAAAAAAGAGGATGATAAACAATAAGAAAACTTTTTAAATGGGATTGTTTGCAAAAAGTTTTCTTGATTATATTAAGAGGATGATATTATGGTAAAAGTAGCTATTTATCCACCAAATTCATTGGTTCTAGCTGACTTGATTGAGAGAAAAGGCCACACTCCTTTAGCTCTTCAAAAACAAATAAGACAAAAGATTAAAGATCCGGAGATTGATTCTCCTCCAATGAACATTACAGAAGAAGATCCGATTAATGGATTGAAATATGCAGCTATTGAAGTGCCTTCAGGGGTCAGAGGAAGAATGTCCATTATTGGACCTCTTATAGATGCAGCAGAAGCAGCAATCATTGTTGATGGAGCTCCATTTGGTTTTGGTTGTGTAGGATGTGCAAGAACAAACGAATTATCAATTTTCTGTTTACGTAAAAAAGACATACCTGTCTTGGAAGTCACATACCCTGATGATGAGGATGGAACAAGACTAATGGTAAATCAAATCATGGAATTCCTTGATTCCTTGCCTGGAGGCGGGGGAGACTTGGAAGGAGAAAGTGATGTTTTAGGTGAACCTATTGCAAATAAAGGAGGAAAATAATATGGTACAGATTGCATTGGTTTCCTGTGGTACTGAATACAGTGGTATCCAAAAGGAAATCGAAAAGGCAGCTTTAAAATTTGGAGCTGAAATTATTCTTCCTGAAATTGATTTGGATTACATAAATGAAGCTTATGAAAAATTCGGTTTCTCTGCTCAAAGTTCAAGCTTAAAGCTTATGATTGCAAGAGCCATGTCTATTGTAGAAGGAAAGTGCAAGCCTGATGCAGTATTCATTGCTACCTGTTTCAGATGTGCAGAAGGTGCATTGGTCAGAAACGAAGTAAGACGTTTCATCCAGAACAATACACGTATTCCGGTAGTAACATATTCCTTCACTGAAAGGACAAAAGCAGATGAATTATTCATCCGTATGGAAGCATTGGCCACCACTGTTACACGTAGAAGCATTCTTGCACGTGAAAAGCAAGAAGGACTTACCCTTGGACTTGACTCAGGTTCAACAACTACAAAAGCTGTTCTTATGGAAAACAACAAGGTTATCGGAACCGGTTGGACTTCCACAAAAGACATCATTGCATCTGCTCAAACTGCAGCTGCAGAGGCATTTGAAGGAACTGGCTACAAATGGGATGATGTTGATGGTATAGGAACTACCGGTTACGGTAGATTCACTATGGGTCAGGAATTTGGAGCTGAACTTATCCAAGAGGAATTGTCTGTAAACGCAAAAGGTGCAGTATACTTGGCTGATTGTCAAAAAGGTGAAGCTACCGTACTCGATATCGGTGGTATGGACAACAAGGTAATTACCGTAAACAATGGTATTCCGGACAACTTCACCATGGGTGGTATCTGTGCAGGTGCATCTGGTAGATTCTTGGACATGACTTCAAGAAGATTGGATGTGGACATTACAGAGCTTGGTCCACTTGCAGTGCAAGGGGACTGGAGAAAAGCTATGCTTAACTCCTACTGTATTGTATTCGGTATTCAAGACTTGGTTACCACTCTTGCTGCTGGAGGATCTAAGGCAGATGTAGCAGCTGCTGCATGTCACTCCGTATCTGAACAAGTTTATGAACAGCAATTGCAGGAAATTGACATTCGTGAACCTTTAATCCAAGTAGGTGGAACCAGTTTGATTTCAGGACTTGTTGAAGCGGTAAGTGAAACTTTAGGTGGAATTGAAGTTATCGTGCCAGAATACTCACAGCATATTGGTGCAGTAGGTGCAGCATTGCTTGTATCTGGTATGGGAAATAGGCATGAATAAATAATTTGTGATTGGATTTAAATTTTAAAATATTTTTATCCCCTTTTCATTTTTATTTATTATTTTAAGTAGAGTGATTATATGTATATTGAATCAAATGACCCTGAAGGAGCAAAAGTCTACGATATGATCATCAGACAAATCTTGCAGGATTTGGTCTTACCTCCTTCCATTGATGACATGCGCGCTTATGTCAATCCGGATGAGGTATGCTTCATCATTGCTATAAAGATGAGAAAGACTTCCAAGCACATTACCTTAAAGGAAGTCGCTAAAGTAAATTATGAAGCGGAAGATGATACAACAGTTGTCTTGATAGATGATGAAAATTATCTTCCAAACATCTTAAAAACCCTTTGGAATACTAATGGTAGAGAAAATGTCCATCAGCCAAGCAGATATGTCATTCACATGAAAGGAGAGCATGAAGTGTCTGATTTGGTAGTGGATGACCCTCATGAGAACCTTAAGCGAAGAATCTATGATGCAATATTCAGAATAGTTCCTGAAGGATTCAAGATAATGAAGGACATTTCCCGTGATGATATCGTTTCTGTTATAGCTACTGATGAGCTCATTAAGGATGAATGGGTTGAAAAGGCTGAAGGATATATTGTTGAATTGAACACTCCTAAGACATGGGATTAAATTTAATTCATATGATTGATTAAATCTTTTTAGATTTAATCCATTTATTTTTTTAAATCATTAAATTTTCATTTTTTATAGGGTTGTTTTAATTTTTTGTCCAATTTTTCATTAATTTTTTAAAACGGTTCGTAATTTTCAATAGTTTGTTCGTATATGTTAGAAACAAATAGGAAGCTTTAAATACTATATTGTTAATAACAATAGTTATAAGTTTAAGCGTAAATGAATGAATATAATGAATAAATTTTGTAAATTGTAGTGGGATTAAATTAAAATTGGAGAAAAAATTAAGTTAATTGAATGACTATTAATTTAATGATAAGTTAATTAAAGAATAAATTAATTAAAATGATTATAATAATTAAAATATTGTGTTGAGGTAATACTATGACTAAAAAAGATTTAACTTGTGGAGGAAGTCATAAAGGTGCAAAATTTGCACACATTACAAAAGTGCATCCATGCTATAATGAAAAATTGCATGATAAGGTAGGAAGAGTTCACGTACCAATCGCTCCTAAATGTAATATTGGATGTAATTTCTGTATAAGATCAATTAATACTGAAGAGGACAGACCAGGAGTTGCAGGTTCCATTATGGATGCAGATGCTGCAGTGGAACATGTATTGAATGTAACTAAAGACAGTGCAATCACTGTTGTAGGTGTTGCAGGTCCTGGAGATTCATTAGCTAACGAGGCTACATTTGAGTTCTTTGAAAAAATCAATGAGGTTAAGCCGGATTTAATCAAATGTATGAGTACAAATGGTCTTTTGCTTCCAAAATATGCTGAAAGAATTGCAGAGCTTGGCGTAAATACAGTAACTGTTACAGTGAATGCAGTGGATCCTGAAATCCTAAAGGAAATCAATGGATTCATCGTCTATGAAGGCAAAGCATACAAAGGACTTGAAGCAGCTGAAATTCTCTCTAGAAACCAATTGGAAGGAATCAAGAAAATCACTGATCTCGGTGTAGTTGTAAAAGTCAACATTGTTCTTATTCCTGGATTGAATGATGAGCATATTGTGGAAATCGCTAAAACAGTAAAAGAATGCGGTGCAGACTTAGTGAATGTTCTCCCACTCATTCCATTAAACAAGATGGCTGATTATCCAAGACCGGGATGTGGAGAGATTGAAAAGGCACGTAGTGATGTTGAAGAGTATCTTCCAGTTTTCAGAGCATGCACTCAATGTAGAGCAGACGCTTATGGAATTCCTGGTAAGAAACATGAAGATCATCACTTAGGAAATGCCCCTCAGTCTCACTTCTAAGCGATTATATTTATTTTAATGGGATTATTGTATTCCCTATTTCTTTTTTAACTAATTAAATTTTTTTACTAATTTTATTTTTTTTACTTATTTTTTAAGTTTTTTAACTATTTCTTCTATGAAACTTTTTATAATAATCTATTTATTTTAAAAAGACCAATATTTTATTGTATTTTAACAATTTTTATTTCATTAATCGATTATTTTTATTATTAATATTTTTCATGTGATTATTATGAGAACTTTAGAATGGGAAGACAACAAATTAAAGCTTATAGATCAAACCAAATTGCCGGATGAATTGACTTATGTCTATTGCTGCACTTATCAGGAAGTTATAGATGCAATCAAGACCATGGTTGTTCGTGGAGCTCCTGCAATAGGTGTTTCAGCTGCTTTCGGTATGGCTCTTGCTCAGATTGCAGGTGAAGACATGGAAAAGGTTGCTGTAGAGATGAAAAATGCAAGACCTACTGCAGTCAATCTTATGTGGGCAGTTGACAGGGTCATGAAGGCTGACAATATGCTTAATGAAGCAATGGCAATGGCTGGAGAAGACATAAACACTAACTTAGCTATTGGTGAATATGGGGCTGAGCTTATTGATGATGGAGATACAGTCTTAACCCATTGTAATGCAGGAGCACTTGCCTGTGTAGATTATGGTACTGCATTAGGTGTTTTCCGTTCTGCATTCAATCAAGGAAAGGATATTCAAGTCATCTGTGATGAAACCCGTCCAAGAGGACAAGGTGCAAGCTTAAGCGTTTGGGAAATGCAACAGGAAGGAATTCCTGTAAAACTTATTCCAGATGTGGCAAGCGGATATCTCATGTCAATAGGAAAGATTGATAAGGTTGTAATCGGTGCAGACAGAGTGGCTTATGACGGTATTGCAAACAAGATTGGTTCATTTATGGTCGCTCTTGCAGCTAAAAGATTTGACATTCCATTTTATATAGCCGCTCCTTTCAGTACCTTTGATAAGGAGATTTCCATCTTTGATACAGTTATTGAAGAAAGAGATCCAAATGAAGTGATTTACTATGGTGGAGCAAGAATCTGTCCAGAAGGAACTGAAGTAATCAACCCTGCTTTTGATATAGTTCCTAAAGACTTAATCACTGGAATCATTACAGAAAAAGGAGTAATTGATTTAAACAATTTAGAAAAGGACTTTAAGGATCTTTTCTAATATTCTTTAAATTGGTGATGAAATGTTAATTGATTTTAATGAACTTTCAGAAATCACAATTCCAAATATGAATGGTGGGGAAGGAAAGATAATTGCAAAAATGGATGTGAATGATTGTGGAAGATTTATTAAAACTGTTATTCCACCTAAATCATCAATTGGGCATCATCTTCAGGAAACAAATGATGATATAATCTGGTGAAGGGATTGCAATATGTGATGATTTTGAAGAGATTTTAAAAGCTGGAACTTGTCATGTTTGTCCAAAGGGATCCACTCACTCCATAATAAATGTTGGTGATGAGGATTTGGTGTTTTATACTGTAGTTCCTCAAAAATAATATTTTTTTATTTAAATAATTTTTTTAATTATTTTTTTTAATCTTTTTTTATTTTTTTTTCTGTTACTTTACAATCAATAGCTACATGCCACATTCCAGGGCTTGAAGATTTAACTTTACGTGTATTGAGTATCTCAACTTCTTTATTTTGCTTCTCACAAGCTATTTGTGCTCTTTCTATTCCTTGTGAAAATCCGTCTGAAAATTCGTAGTAGTGAATTACTCCACCATCCTTGCATAATGAAACAGCTAAATCAAGGAATTCCGGTGCTAATCCTGGAAGATTCATGATAAGCCTATCGAATTTTTTGCCTTTCAATTCATTTAATGCAACTTCATTTGTATCACCGCAAATTGCAGTTATATGGGCATTAGGAGCTAACTTGTTTAACTTGATATTCTCATTTAAGTATTTGATTGCATATTCATTAATGTCCACTGCAGTGATATTCACATTCTTTTCATGAGCTATTACAATTGGAAACGGACCGATTCCTGCAAACATGTCAAGAATCTCTTCTCCCTCATTTGTTGCTTCTTGAACTCTTTTCCTTTCAGTAGCAAGTCTTGGTGAGAAGTAAACGTTTTTGACATCTAATTTCAATCTTGTGCCATGTTCCTTATGGATTGTGATAGGATTGTCCTCTCCAGCGATAAGTTCAAGTTCCCTAACTCTTGTAACACCTTTAACAGCACTTTTTTTCATGTAAACTGTTTTTCGTTTAGTGAATTGAAGGGTTGCTTGACCTATTTCCTTTTTATGGGCTTCAAGGTCTTCTGGAATCTCTACAATGACAACATCTCCAATGATGTCAAAGGATTTTTTAAGCTCTTCAATTTCCTCTTCACTTAATTTGTCTTTAAGAAGTTCTGTTATGCTTCTTGGAAATCTCTTTACAGTTTCGAGGTTATCATCTTGGCTTAAATCCATGATTTCAATTGTATAATTCTCATTTTGCTTAATGATTTCTTCCTTGCACTCTTCCATCACTTTTGAAAGCACATCTTCATCTGTCCCTTCTTTAATGGGAATATATCCGAAACCATTTTCGACTTTAATCTTATAGTCAAAGTCAATAATCTTATGATTTAGCACAATTTGCCTTGTCGCCTCTATATTCTGCACTGGAATTTTTAGTGTTAACATAGTATCTTTTATTAAATTAGTTTTATCATTGATAATTTTACTATTTGTTGTGTGTGCTTTAAGTTTTATCAATCGTTATTTTATTTAAATAGATGGTTTTTTCGTATCGAATTTTCAATATTTATTTTATTGTTTTATTACTTTAAATTGTTTTTCTCTTTTGAGTAAATATTTAATTTTTATTGTTTTTAAGATTATCTTATCCTTAAATCATTTTTTAAGAATTATATATATTGTCCTTTAACATTAATTTTATATATATAAAATTTTAGATTATATATTATATTCATATTATTGAAGTATTTTTGAAATATAATGATTTTAGCATTATCTTTAGGTGATAATTATGGGTTGTTTTAATGAGACAACTAGTGTGAAGATAAATAAGCAGAAAAAAGACCTTGCCAAATCAAAGGGATTGAAATTGCAGGATCTTTTGGACCATGCCCTTGATGAAGCTTTAGGATTTAGCTATTACCCCATGAGTGAATTGAGACTTTTGGAAATAGACAATGAAATTGAATCCTTGAAGATTCAAAAGGAAAAGGCAATGAGAGATTGTCAAAAGAAGATTGATATTCTTATCAGTGGCTTGATTGAATTTAAAGAGGAAGAGGCTGCTCAATACGATAGGAAAATCAGACAATTGGAATTGGAAAAGGAATACAATAAACAGATGTTGTATAAAGATTAATGATTTTTAAAAGAATTTTGTTATTTAATAAAACTATTAAACTAATTTATAAATTATTTAATTAATTATTGTGCATTAGGAGATTAAATATGAAGAATATGGGATTTGGAATGATGAGATTGCCGCAGCTTGATGAAAATGATTTCTCAAGTGTAGATTTTGAACAAGTTAAGAAGATGGCTGACGTTTATATGGAAAATGGTTTCAATTACTTTGATACCGCTTATGCTTATCATGATGGAGCAAGCGAAGTCGCTTTAAGAAAAGCGGTTGTCGAACGTTATCCAAGAGACTCATTTGTAATTGCAGACAAGATGCCGACTTTCTTAATCACTGAAGAGTCTCAAGTGGAACCGATTTTCAAGGAACAATTGGAACGTTGCGGTGTAGATTACTTTGATTATTATATGATTCATAATGTAAGCAGCTTTTCTGAAGCGGGATGGAAATATGTTGACACCTTTGGTTTCTGTAAAAAGATGAAAGATGAAGGCAAAATCAAGAAGTTAGGTCTTTCCACTCATGCAAATGCAGAATTCCTGGACAATATATTGAAGGAACATCCTGAAATGGAATTTGTCCAATTGCAGATCAATTACCTTGATTGGGAAAATGATGGTGTGGAATCCAGAAAATGTGTTGAAGTTGCTCATAAGTATGGTTTGCCAATAATTGTTATGGAACCATTGAAAGGCGGATTCTTGGCAGATCTTCCTGAAGAAGCAGAGAAAAAGTTGAAAGAGTATAATCCTGATGAATCTCCAGTTTCTTGGGCATTGCGTTATGTAGCAGGAATCGATGGTGTGTTCATGGTATTGTCTGGTGCAAGCAGCTTGGAGCAAATGGAAGAAAACATCGGTTTCATGGATGACTACAAGCCACTTAATGAGGAAGAGCATAAGATCATTGAGGACGTTACTGAAATTATTAACAGTAACATTGCAATCCCTTGTACTAAGTGTAATTACTGCATTAGTTCTTGTCCTTCAAATATCATGATTCCTAAATTGTTTGACTTGTATAACAACGAGAAGATTCAAGGTTTAAAGGTTGGTGAATTCACTGCAGTTGGTAATGCGTATAGGAACTATTCCTGTTTGGAAGGGGTAGGTATTGCTTCTGACTGCACTGGCTGTGAAGCATGCATGAAGGAATGCCCACAACAGCTTGACATTGCAAGCTTAATGCCAGAAGTTGCTAAAACCTTTGAAACAGAAGTGTACGGATTTACTAAAGATGAATGATTAGTTTTTTACTTTTTTTATTTCTTTCAGTTTTTCATTTTCATTTTTTTACATTTTTTACTTTTTTTATTTCTTTCTATATTTTATTACACAAAATATCATTTTTTTTAATTATATGCAAATCCCTTAACTTCCAATTATCTTCTTTATTAGAATTTGAAAAATAGTTTCATATCATACGAATATGACACGAACCTTTAAATATAAGTTATGTATAAAATATTATTAGCTGTTTATAAAACAGCTACGCTTTTTTTTTAAAATAAAGTGGTGATGTATGGTGTAAAAAGGGTTGCTTTTTAACGTGAAGAGCAGGTTTATGGTGGGCCTGTGTTATTAAGCGCCCTTTTTTTTATTAATCTATTTTTACTTTTTATTGAATTATAACTCTTTATTTTGTTATTGATTGTACATTTAGATTGATTATATTAGGATATTAATTAAAATATTATATTAAGATGCTTTAAGTGATTTTATGTTTTATTTGGTTGGTTTAGGATTATTCGATGAAAAGGACATATCTTTAAAAGGTGTGGAAGCATTAAAAAAAGTGGATAAGGTTTATGCTGAATTTTTCACTTCACGCTTATTTGGCTCTAATTTTGAAAAGATAGAATCAATTATTGGAAAGGAAATCATTGTTCTTGACCGGACTCAAGTGGAAGAGGAGTCAATTTTCTTAAAGGAAGCAAAAGATATGGATGTTGCATTGATTACTGGTGGAGATCCTTTAATCGCTACAACACACTCTGATTTTCTAGTGGAATGTGCAAGAAAATGCATTGATTTTGAAGTAATTCACGGATCAAGCATTTTATCTTCAGCACCAGCTATTTCAGGCCTTCAGGCATATAAGTTCGGTAAGGTCACAACTATTCCATTTCCTGATTTGGAGTATAACTATTTCCCTAAATCCCCTTATATGGGTATTGAAGAGAACTTAAAGATGGATATGCACACCTTGGTTCTATTGGATATTCAAGCTCATAAGGATAAGTACATGACTGTAAATGAAGGATTAAAGAATTTGATGACAATCAAGGAAAATCTTGATCATGAAGGACTAGTTAATGAAGACACTTTAGCTATTGGAATTGCAAGAGTCGGATCTAAGGATAATCTTGTAAAGGCAGGATATATTAAGGACTTGATTGATTTTGATTTTGGCGGTCCTCTTCATTGCATAGTTATTCCTTCTAAATTGCATATTGTTGAAGCGGAATACTTGGTGGAAGTTGCTGGAGCTCCAAAAGAAATTCTTGATGATATCTAATTCATGATATTTTGCTTAAATTTAATTTTTTTTTTAAAAATAGAAAATATGGTTTTAAAAAGTTAGTAAAGATTTTAAAAATAGTATTAGATTGCTAAAAAACTTCTAAAAATAGTAAAATCAGAAAAAAATTGGAAAGAACATAGTAATTTTTTGTTAGCTTCTAATCTTTTAAAAAATTTTTAAAATTTATTTTTACAATATAAATCATAAAAATTCCGTTTTACTATGTTCTTTTAATGAAAATTACTATAAAAAAGTTTATAATATTTTTCATTTTCCCAATGGATGTTAATCCTATACTTATTTTTATTTTTTTAATTAATAAATATTTTCATATTTCAGAACTATTTTTAACATTACTAATAATTAAAATATTTTTAGTTTTTTATGAAAATATTATCTTTATGTTTAAAATATTAAAAAAATAATAATTAATTGACCTATGAAGACATTTCCTTAATTACTTTATGTTTAAAAAAGAGATTTAAAATAAGAGGATATTTTTTTATCATCTTTTTAAAAAATTAATAAGTACTTTATTATATTATTTAGGTAATTTGTATAAGATAATTGCAATTAAGCAAATATCAGTTTTTAAGGTAATTTATATAGGACTTTTTTTAATTAAAGACGATAGTCAAATATCCTCTTATATTAATATTATTTATTAATAAATTATTTTTATTGGAGATTATAAATTTATTAATATGATATGTAATTATATACACATCGTATAATATTATGTTATGAGGGCTTATAAATTTTTCGTTTTAATTTTCAAGGATAAAAAAATCAGATATTATTTAAGATATGAAACATGTTTTATTTCATTATGAAATCTTTTAAAAATTAGATAAGATCATCTCTTATTTTCTATTTCTATTTGCATTCAATTCATATCTTTTTGGGCTTCCAACATCTTCATGAGCCTGATTGATGATGTAAAGGAAAACTCTCTTGTTGAGATTGTACTTTTTTGAAAACTTTTTATAAAGAGCGTATTTGCTTCTTCTGTTTCCAAAATAGTCTATTTTTTCCAAGTATTCCTTCTTGATTTCCTCAATTGGACTTAGATCTTCTTGGTTGTTTTTGGAGCTCATGATTCAATTCCCCAGTTTTAAAAATTAGATAATGATAATAATCTTTTAGTTTTATTAGTTCATTAGTTATATTAATTCTATTAATTAATATGTTTATAAATTATATAAAATTTTCTTAGATTCAAAAAAATTTTGCCGATTTAATGAAAATTTGTATAAGTAATACTAAATATTTATATTAGATTAAGTTAAATATAATTATGTTGTATGAAATATCTTATTTTTTAAAAATCTTCTTTTTAAATTAATATTTCATTAACTTAAAATATTTTAATCTATTATTTTAACTTTATTAGATTAAGGATTGATTAAATGGATTTAAATTTTGACTTTACAGAAAAAAGAGTAATACTCACAGTATTCTTCTGTATGGCTTTTACCATTGCAAACTTAATTACTGTTAAGATTATCAATATTAATTTCTTAGGTATGGAAACTCCTGCTGGAGTATTGATCTATCCTTTAGTATACATTTTAACTAATGTAATTGCTGATGTATACGGTGAAAGAGTAGCACAAAGAACCCTTGTATTAGGTATTGCTGCTGATGTATTATTCGTATTTATGACTACATTAATATTATTCTTGCCATCCCCAGATTTCTTTACTGGTGATGCAGCATTATCCTTTGTATTTACCCAAACCCCAAGAATTCTTATAGCTTCTTACATCAGTTACTTAATCGGTAACTTGGTAAATGCAAGATTGACTACTATTGTAAATGAAGGAAAAGCTTACGCATCAGGAATAAACTTATTAGTTCTTGCTTTCAGTGAATTTATTGATAACTTCGTATTCATTGGATTGGCATTTGTTGGTGTTTACTCTGTTGTAGACATCTTAATAATGATCATCACTCACTGGATATTAAGTTTGATTTGGACTGCAATTGCTCAGCCATTCACTACCATGACTGTAAGATGGGCTGAAAAAGGAAAACCTGCTGAAGCTTAATTTGATAATGTAGAATATAAATTAGTTATTGAAAACGAAAATTAAAATTTTTAAATCAAATGTGAATGATTTATTTCACATTTTGATATTTCTTTTTTTAAGAGGAAATTTATTATCTCAAATTTCATTAATCCATAAGACTATTTTTTTTTAAATGATTGCCATCTTTCCTGCATTTGTAAGGTAATATTTTTCATACTGTTTTGTCTGTCCCACCAAACCATCTTCCATTAAGCTATTGATGTGTTTATAGACCATAGCTCTTGAGATTCCAACATTCTTTCCTATTAGAATAGCGGTCTGTTCGGACTCTTCAAGGGTTTTTAGAATTTTCATTTTTGTTTTGGATAGGTTTATGCTTAATTTTGGCATTTGTATGGCTTGGTCATTGAAGCAATAGTAAATGTGGTCCGCACCTTCCTTATTTGCAACGAAGTTTAAGATGGATCCTATGAAGTTTCCATCAGTTGCAACAAAGATTTCATTTCCCTCTTCTTTTGAATTTCTTATTATGTATGTTAATTGCTTTGAAGCTTCAATAGCACTTGTTGTGCTGATTTTAATGTTTTCTTTCATCATGTACTGATCAAGCAAGCTGGTTTCGTTATAGTTTGTATATACGGATATCAATTTTTCAATCCTGTTTTTCATGGCTATGTCTAAAAGTTCTTTCCCCTTTAGGTTTGATATTAAGATTCTCATATAATTCCTCATTTTTTAAAAATTTTAAATTTATTAGTGTTCAAGTTTTAATTCTATTATTTGTTATATTATTTATAAAATAATAATTTTTATTATTATTTTGTTCAATTTTGACTGGCACTTTGTTTTCCGACCGATGCCGATTAATGAAAACTTAAATTGTATTTGTAACATGAAAATTATTTCATAATTTTTTTAAACAATGTTTATCTTTTTATTTAATTTTTTTATATTTTCTATTTTTATTATAAAAAAATTCATTTTGTTCAAATTTTTATAAAATAATGCTTGGATCTAATTTTAAATTTTTCTAAATATTTTTATGGAATTTCATCTTTTTTAATGATTTCCATCATTGGAAAAATTAGCTTTTTTCCTTAATAATCTGCCTATATTCTTTATTATTATTGCTGGTTATTATTAAATTTTTTGTTTT
Source organism: uncultured Methanobrevibacter sp. (assembly GCF_902784195.1). Classification (NCBI taxonomy): domain Archaea; kingdom Methanobacteriati; phylum Methanobacteriota; class Methanobacteria; order Methanobacteriales; family Methanobacteriaceae; genus Methanobrevibacter; species uncultured Methanobrevibacter sp. The sequence continues at coordinate 166,707 of NZ_CACZTX010000009.1, read as the reverse complement.
TGTCTATCTTTAACATTGACTTGTCAATATATTATTTTCACTAATATTTTTTATTTTAAAGCTTTATTAGTGATATTTTATATTTTTATTTTTAATTTTTGTAGATGGCTTAAAATTTGTATACCTTTAATATTGAATTGTAAATAAAAATTTTTTAAAAATAGGTACCTTTATATTGAATATTATTCAATTTATAATTAGGCATCAAATCGGAAAAGGTTTTCCACTATCAGTTATGATAGTGCAATCTTATAGGATAATGTCTAAAGATATTATTTAAATTCTTAAATAATATTTTACTAATAATTAATTTACTAATATTTACTTATATTGGCTTAGAAATAGCTAAAATAGTTAAATGTCTTTTGTAGTTAAGTATAGTTAGTTGAAATATAGTTGAATTTTGTTAGCTATTTTTAATCAATAATAATTAATTATTAGTTAATTAATTATTTCAAATTTAAAAATATCTTAAATTCATTTTTTTATTTAAACAAATGGAGATTAAATTATGTCCTATGTTGATGAAGTAATTGACTTAATAGTTAAAGAAAACCCTGATGAACCTGAGTTTCATCAAGCTGTAAAAGAAGTATTAGAATCTTTAAGAGTCGTAATCGAAGAAAATGAAGAACAATACAGAAAAGATGCACTTTTAGAAAGATTAGTCAACCCAGAAAGACAAATCAAATTTAGAGTCCCTTGGGTAGATGACAACGGTCAAGTACAAGTGAACACCGGTTACAGAGTACAATTCAACAGTGCGATTGGACCTTACAAAGGAGGTCTCCGTTTCCACCCTTCCGTAAATGTTGGTATTATTAAGTTCTTAGGATTTGAACAAATCTTCAAAAACTCCTTAACTGGCCTTCCAATTGGTGGAGGTAAAGGAGGATCCAACTTCGACCCTAAAGGAAAATCCGACAGAGAAGTTATGGCATTCTGTCAAAGCTTCATGACTGAACTCTGCAAATACATCGGTGCTGACACTGATGTTCCAGCTGGAGATATCGGTGTAGGTGGTAGAGAAATCGGTTACTTATTCGGTCAATACAAAAGACTTCAAGGATTATACGAAGGTGTGCTCACTGGTAAAGGATTAACCTTTGGAGGATCTCTCGCAAGAACTGAAGCAACTGGATATGGTTTATTATACTTCACTAACGCAATGTTAAAAGCAAATGACATTGATATTGCAGGAAAAACCATTGCAGTATCCGGTGCAGGTAACGTAGCTATTTACGCAATTCAAAAAGCTCAACAATTAGGCGGTAACCCTGTAACCTGTTCCGATTCCACCGGTTGGATTTACGACCCAGAAGGAATCGATGTAGAATTATTAAAAGAAGTCAAAGAAGTAAGACGTGAAAGATTAACTGCATATGCTGAAGCAAGACCATCCGCAGAATACCACGAAGGTAAAGGTGTATGGACTGTAAAATGTGATATCGCTCTTCCATGTGCTACTCAAAACGAATTACAATTAGAAGATGCTAAAGCTTTAGTTGCTAATGGAGTAACTGCAGTTGCTGAAGGTGCAAACATGCCTACCACTATTGAAGCAACCGAATACTTACAAGAAAATGGTGTATTATTCGCACCAGGTAAAGCTTCCAATGCTGGTGGAGTAGCTACTTCTGCATTAGAAATGTCTCAAAACTCCCAAAGATTATCTTGGACCTTTGAAGAAGTTGATTCAAGACTCCAAACCATTATGGAAAACATCTTTGCTAATGTTGATGCAGCAGCTAAAGATTACGGATTTGAGAAAAACTATGTAGTTGGAGCTAACATTGCTGGATTCTTAAAAGTAGTTGACGCAATGAACGCTCAAGGAATCGTATAGATTTTCTATACTTCCTTATTCTCTTTTTTTTAATAGTTTTAAACTATTGCTTTTTTTATATTAAATTTATTATCTATTTTTCATTATTTCATTTTTTAAATCTAAATTTCATTTTTTTAAAAATTTTTATATTTTATTAAAACCAATTTATATATATGTTAGAACTTAATGAATTATTGGATATTTTCAATGAGGGTGATGCATTGGTTATGGATGATGAAGCTGCTGATGCATGCAATTATTACAGCATTGAAGCTCAAAAGATCACTTGTGAATTAAATTATAATTTTCATGATTTTGATGAAAGGAGGGAACTCTTCTCTAAGCTAATCGGTAAGGAACTTGATGATGAATTTAGGGTTTTCACTCCATTTTTCACAGATTTCGGAAAGAACATTCACTTGGGCAAGAATGTATTTATCAATGCAGGATGCAAGTTCCAGGATCAAGGTGGAATCTATATTGGGGATGATGTATTGATTGGCCATAATGTTGTTATGGCTACCTTAAATCATGATGAAAATCCGCAGAATAGGGCTAATCTAATTGCAGCTCCCATCATGATTGGAAACAAGGTTTGGATAGGTTCAAATGCAACCATTTTGCCAGGAGTTACAATAGGTGATGGTGCAATCATTGCAGCTGGAGCAGTAGTGACAAAAGATGTTGAGGAATGTTCCATTGTTGCAGGAATCCCTGCTAAATTTATTAGAAAGGTTAAAACAGATGAATAATCTATTTTTCATAATTTCTAAACCTTATTAAGTAGAATAATCTTTTAAATGATTTTGAATATAATAATATTATAATAAATTAATTATATGTTACATTTTTATTAGGTGATTTTTTGACAACATTTGAATCAATAGATGAAGCAAGAGAATTTTTCAATGGAGATAAATTTGCAGCAAAATTGGGGATTCAGTTAGATGAGCTTGGAGATGATTATTGCATTTGCAGTGTAGAGATCAAGGATGATTTCAGAAATGGTTTCGGTGCTGTAATGGGTGGAGCTATATTCACTCTTGGAGATTTTGCATTTGCTGTCATGTCCAATCAACTGCACAAGTTGACAGTAGGTCTTCAGGTAAGCATAAACTATTTAAGTGGAGCAAAAGGAGAAAAACTTATAGCAAAGGCTACAGTTCGTAAAGATGGGAGGACAACCTCTGTCATAAATGTTGACATTACAGATGACACTGGCAGGGAAATTGCCCAGTTTGTTGGAACAGGGTATAAAATGTAATTTTTTTATTAAATGTAAATAATTTACTATGAACAATATGTCTTTCGTAAAAAAATAAATTTTCAATTAAATGTGAATAATTTTTATTAATGAACAATATATAATATCATAAAGTGATTAATTGATTTTGGTGATAAAATGGCAAAAGATCAAAGAAGCAGTTTAAACCCATTCACTGGCAAAAGTCATTTTGATATAGTAAATGATGATAAGTTTCTAGAGGATTCCTACAGGCAATATTACGGTATGGTCCAACAGGCTCAAGTTCTTGACAATGCTCCTGAAGGCCAATTGGTTAGGGCAGTTGCTGTAAGATTGATTAAGGCAGTGGAAGCATATCTTACACAAATTGGCAGAATGGACTATATTCAAGATTATTATGATTGGGACGTGCATTTATTGGCTGATAAAACCGTAAACGCATTTTGTATGCCTGGTGGAAAAATAGTGATGTTTTCAGGTATTCTTTCAATTGCAAATACCGAAGAGAGAATAGCTTTCATTTTAGGTCACGAAATGGCGCATGCATTGCTTGACCATTCAAGAACCCGTGCAAGTGTAGAAAGTGCTAAAAACACTGTTGCTACTGCCGGTTACTTAGGAAGTTTCATTCTAGATGTATTTGGTTTAGGTGCAATAGGTGACATTACAAGAGCATCAATCAATGCTGCAAACATTGGGTCTGACTTTTTATTCGTAAAGCCATTTGGAAGAGACCAAGAATTGGAAGCAGACAGATTAGGCATGTTGATTATTCATTGGGCCGGTTATGACATCAAACAAATCCCCGCATTTTGGGAAAGTATGAGTCAAAGAGGAGGAAATAATTTTGAATTCTTCTCAACACACCCATCTGATGAAAAAAGGATTGCAAACATGAAAGCTTTAATCGCTGAGATTGACAGTGATAAGGATTTCACTAAAGGCCCTGTAATTGGTGATGCTAAACCTACAGCAGAATACGGTAAAGCAAATCCTGCTGCCCCTATTGCTTCAAAAGCTAATGTATGTCCGAAATGTGGAACTCAAATTGATCCTGGAGACAATTTCTGTACCAATTGCGGTCAAAAGATTCAATAACTTATGTTTTAATTTATTGAATTTAATTTAATTTTGAAAAGTCTTTTTTAACTTTTCATCTTTTTTATATAGGCTTTTTTTCTTTTTTTCATTGATTAAGTTATTATAACCTAATCAAACAATTCTTTAATCAAATATCTGCTTTTTTCTTCACTGTTCATGTTTTGTATTTTATAGTAATTCAAGAATCCTTCTTGGATATCATATACGAAAAACATTTTTCCATTTAATATTCCAATGTCAATTCCTTTAAAGAAGACATATTTTAAGTAGAAATCAATCAATTCCCTTGCTTCAAATTCCCCTTCTAAGTTTGCAAACAAATCGGATACAAACATGTCGTGTGCTGTAAATGTGTCGAAGCGATAGTAATTTTGACAAGCTCTCTCAGCATTGTTCAGATTGACTTCTAAGATATTAAAGAGCTTTTCAAATAACTTGTCATTTATGTTGGAATATTGATTTTTTATCTCATCATCAATCTCCTCATCCTCAAGGAATCTCATTATTCCATCTTCTTTAATTCTTTTCTTATATTCAATTATCTCTTCATTGATGGTGTAATATGAATCCTTGATTTCTTCACAGCTTACATTGATTCCATTGACTTTCCTTTTTTCCTCATACTTCTTGTTTCTGTAATTCAATTGTCTTGGGTTGCTTTCCCTTGTAGATTTCCTGATTTTTATTGGAGGAATTACCTTTTTAAAAAAGTCTATTTTAAAGCTGTATTCTGTGTAATAATCATAGTTTCTGCCCATATATTCATTGTACTTTTCCTTATCTCCCAAGCAGTTGTTTAGCTTGATGATTTTTCCGACTATGATTCCAAATAGTATTCCTTCCTTGAATATTTCATCATATGCCTGTTTCACTTTTTCTTGAAGCTCATCATATTCATATCTGATTATGTCATTGGATTCAAGCAATATTTCAAGGTCAATGTTTACATCAATAAGATAATTGTGAATATTGTCTTCAACTCCCATATTCTTCAGGACAGGTTCTGTAATTTCCAAATGCTTTTCGTAAAGTTCATAAATTTCATTGATTAAATAGCTCATGCTTTCACCTTTTTTGATTCATAAATAGCTTTTATAAACACCCCCATCTGAATTCCTAAATTCCAATAATTCTATAAATTTTAAATTCCAATAATTCTATAATTTCTATAATTCCATAAATTCCATATTTGATCAAATGCTAACTTTAGTGTCGTATTTCTTATAGATATAATCGCTGTGTTCCTTTTGAATATACATCATTGTTTCCGTTTCAGATAAGTTCCCTAATAGTTCATAAGGCATGATTTCCTTTTGAATATCTTCAATTACCAATCGCAGCCCTGTTCTGATTCCTATGTCCAAACCCATATCTATCATGTATTCAAAGTAGTCTTCGATTATCTTCTTGATTTTATATTTTCCCCTTTTCTCTTTGAAAAATCTGGATTTTATTAATGGTCTTAAACTTTCACTATCAATTCGAATCTTTTTATTGATTCTGAATTTGGCTTTCTTCCTGTCTATTTCAAATTCATCAAAAAACTCTTCAAAAAGAATTTTCTTTAATTCCTTATGGTTTTCATCAATGATTTTGGAGATGTATGCAACTGCAGATATTTCAACTTCAAGTTTACTTGGATCATCATTTACAGATACTTTGAGTCTTTCGATTCCATCTTCATCAACTTTTTCAAAATCGGATTTTGATTCGTCAAAAGGGGGATAATATTCATGGTATTCCTTTAGGTCTATATCAAAAATTTCACTTTTGCTTAGAGGAAATTCCAATATTTTCTTTATCATATGAGCCTTTCCAAAACCAATGCCCAATAATATTCCTTCCTTAATGATTTTCTCATAAAAATCATCAATAAGCTTAAAGGAATCCATTTCTTCATTTAAGAGATTTACACTATCTAAAATGACTATCAAATCGTTGTTTATATTGGGATACAGGAGGCACTTCACATCAATTCCAAAGTGCTTTGTCATAAGGATGATGTTGTCATTTTCCTGCTTTTTATACTCTTGAAAAATTTCGTCAATCATATATTTCACCTTAATAATGCTTAATATTCTTTATTTTTCTATTTATCTTCATAATATAAATTATTATCGTTTATAAAAAGTTTTTAGAATATTATAACAAAATTAAAGCAATTTTACAACTTTATTTTAATATTGATGTCATTTCGTAATTTTTCATCTAATTTTAAATTTAATAAAGTCTTTTTTATAGATGTTTATCTTGAAAAATAAGTTTTAAAAATAGTTCAATAAAAAAATTTTTTAAAAAGCAGTGTTTGAAAATTTTTAAAATTTTCAATTTTTTATTTTTGTAATTTTTATAAAATTTTAATAAATTTGCCATAATGGTATGGGTGATGTTGATAAGGTTTGATTTGTTTTTTAAAAAAAGTTTTAGATATGAAATAATGAAATATATGGTTGATTAAATTAATATTCTAAATAATAACTATTTAGAATATTAGTCGTGTTTTCATTTAAATTAATGGAATTATTTTTGTGATTTTCGCTTTTGTGATATTATGATTTTGTTTCTATGCAATTCACATAAGATGCATTCTTGAATTGGTTTTCCATTTTCCGGTTGATTTCAATTAGCTTATTCTTGAAGTTCATCAGGTCTCGGATTCTTTTCTTGAACTGTAATTGAAAATGATGAATAACTATTTTTATCAATCACTGGAGAGATTCCTCTAAAGGTACATTCAAAGTCTCCAGTGCCAGCAATATTGAACTGAATGTCTTCTCCCAAGTTAAATTCCTCAAAGTATTGCACTGTCTTTGTTGAATCTTCAACAGGAACTATGATATTGATTATCATGGATTGTTCTTTTTCATATATTTTCACGCCATTTAAATTGATGGATAATTCCTTTACTCTTGGGTGTTTAATGTTTCCGTACTGTTTTTTAAATATTACATAATTCTTTTCATCCATTTTACCACATCTTGATAGTTACTTATATAAATTTTGATTAATATATAGTTATAGGGATTAAACTAAAAAGAATTAAAAATAGTTAATTAATTCAAGTTTTAAAGAATTTTAAGCTATTTTAAGAATTAATTTTAAGTATTCAAAACTATTTAATAATTGTGATAAAATGAGTGATAATATAAGAAATTCTCAAGGAGTGGATGCCATACTAGGTGATCCTAAGAAGGCCTTATGGAAGATGTCCATTCCGCTTATAATTTCATTGCTTATCACAAGTCTTTATAGTGTAATCGATGCCATTTGGGTATCTGGCTTAGGTGCTGATGCTCTCGCAGGTGTTGGTTTTGTAAGCCCTATTTTCATTGCACTTATGGGAATTGGTAATGGTTTAGGTGCCGGTTCTGCATCCGCTTTATCAAAGTATATCGGTGAGGAAAATAAGCAAAAAGCAGATAATGGAGCCATTCACACTTTTTTTATTACAGTAATCATTTCAGTAATAACAACAATTTTGTTACTTATTTTCCTAAAGGATATTCTACTTGGAATGGGTGCAGGAAGCACAATTGATTATGCAATGGATTATGGGGTAATCCTATCCTTTGGTTCAATTCTTGTTATCTTATCAAATGCATTATATGGTGTTTTAAGAGGGGAAGGTGATGCAAGCAGGACAATGTATGCTATGCTATTTTCTTCAATTCTAAATATGATATTGGATCCGATTTTCATCTATGGCTTGAATTTAGGGGTAAGAGGTGCAGCTATTGCAACATTGATTTCTCTATTGCTTGTAAATGTCATTTTGTTTTACTGGTTCTACATTAAGAAAAACACTTACTTAAAGCCATTCTTATCCAATTACAAATTCAGCAAATCCATTTCAATTGATATCTTGAAAGTAGGTTTGCCTGCAAGTCTAGAACTTATAAACAATGCTTTATTTGCAGCATTGTTCTCACTTTTGCTTGTTGTTGTGGCTTCAACTGATGCTGTTGCAGTATATTCAACTGGCTGGAGAGTTGTGACCATTGCAACCACACCTATCATTGCAATAGCTACAGCATTGATATCAGTTGTGGGTGCAAATTATGGTGCTAAAAAGTATGAAGAGATTTTGGTGGCTCATAGGTATTCAATGAAAATAGCTATTCTATTTGGTTTCATAGCTGCCATAGTTGTTTATTTATTTGCTCCGCAGATAGTATCCGTGTTTGCATACACAGGCACAAGCACAAGATTGGCTCCACAGCTCATTGCATTCCTATCAGTGATAGTCATTTATTTCCCAACAATGGGTTATGGATGCACATCAACATTCGTTTTCCAAGGAACTGGGAATGGAATAACTGCAATGTTCCAGACAATCTTAAGGGAAACAGTTTTCACTCTTGCATTTGCAATACTTTTAGCTATTGTATTAGGTTATGGAGAATATGGTGCTTGGTGGGGAATAATCCTTGGAGAGATTGTTGTAAACACAATCACAATGATTTGGGCAGATTTGCATATTAAGAAATTGATAAAATCAAATAGTAAATAATGTTCAGATATACAAAAATAGTTTATTTTATCTATTTTAATTTTCATCTCTTATTTTATCTTATTTTATTCAATGTTTCATCAATGCTCTCATTGAAAGGAACATATCTCTCTTTAATGTCTGGCGAAACATACTTGTCAAGTTCATCTTCAGGAACCAAATAATAATTTCCATTATGCTTCACTGTTAATTCTGTGTGACTTCTGTTGAATCTCACAAGATTGACATTGTCATATGATTTCACTAAATCATCAAAGGGGAAACGAATTATAATTGGAGTGTTAAATCCTATTCCAAATTCCAAAAGGAGCAATTTTCCATTTAGTGCCTTTTTTCTAAAATCAATGTAATTTTGATTCTGTTCATGCCACTCATCATCCTCTACAAAGAAGCTGTCTTTTCTTAAGTTCAAGTCCATTTCCTCTCCACAAACAGGACATTTTGGGACAAGTTCAGATGGTATTTTCAAGTCTTCATCAGTCTTTCCCATCATTTCCAAGATTAATTCTTCGTCATCATATAGTTTATTGTGGCATGCTTTTGAGCATTGGATTTTGCTGTATGTTCCCTGTGTTCTAAAGAACCTCTCCTTATCAAATCCGGATTTCAGGAATTGGTCATCAGTATTTGTTGTGATAACGAAATAATCCTTATCTTTCACTATGCTGAACAGTTTTTTATATAAATCAGTTCCTTCCATTCCAATGTTGTTTACATAAATGTGCTTTGCAAAATATGCCCATCTTTCTTCTGAGCTTTTGAATGGATAGAACATTGAAGTGTACATATCTTGGAATCCATATTTTTCAATAAATTCTGGGAAGTTGTCTGTAAACCTTTTCCCAGCATATTCCACTCCTGCAGCAGTTGATAATCCTGCTCCTGCACCTATCAATATATAATCAGCATCATCAATCAATTCTTTTAATTTTTTCACTCTTTTATTGTAGTCACACATGATATTGTCTCCTATTTTAGGTTTTTCCTATAGATTTCTGTAGCTTCATCTGAAAATGTATTGAAGATTACCCGTTCAATGCTTGTTTTTGGATTATTTTTTAAATAGTTCCTTACAGTTTCAATAGCTAATTTGGATGCTTGGTCTTTTGGGAAGTTAAAGACTCCGGTGGATATTGAACAAAAAGCTATTGATTTTAAGCCATATTCATCTGCAAGCTCTAAACAGGATTCATAACAGCTTTCAAGTTCCTTTATTTCCCTTTCATTAGGTTCCCGTCCATTGGCAATTGCAGGGCCTACAGTATGAATGACATATTTTGAAGGGAGATTATAAGCAGAGGTGATTTTTGCATTTCCGTTTTCCTCTTCATGTCCTTGCTCTTGCATGATTTTATAGCAGTCCATTCTTAACTGGAATCCTGCAGCTGAATGAATCTGATTGTCAATGCAGTTGTGCAGTGGAATGAAGCAACCTAACATTTGTCCATTTGCAGCATTTACAATTGCATCCACCTTAAGGCAAGTTATGTCTCCTTGCCACAATGCTATTTTTGAGTCTATCCCATCATGATTCTGGCTAATCGGATTTATGTCCATACATGAAATCAAATCCTTAGTATTTGTTTCTTCACTGAGGATTTGGTCTTGTATCTCATAAAATTCATCACTTAATTGAACTGGAGTTTGTATATTCATCAATGCTCTAAGCAATTTTCTTTTCTCTTCGTAGTCATTAGGGATTTCCATATCATTATCTATTCTTTCGTTGGTGGAAATCAATTCATTTATGAGAAAATTTATTTCAATGTTTTTATCAAATTCTTTCATCTTTAACCTCATGAATCTTCTTTTCATTATTATATTAATTATTGTTCGCATATATTTAAATCTTTTTTGTAACTGGGGAGTAACTTGATTTTTTATACAAATACTTAATTTGATTAATAATTCTCATCTTTCCTTTAAATAGTAAAATCTTTATATTTCATTGCATAAATCTAGAATTAATTATATAAATCTATTTAAGGGTTGTTTTAAAATGGAATTCAATATTGTAAAGGAATTAAATGGTCAATTTAATCCTATTGTCTTAATCAAAGCTGATTTAAAGCCAGAGGATGCATTGGCTCCTAAAGCAGGTAAGGGCGGTTGTGTAATGTCTCTTGTTGGACAAACAATTGCAAAGAGAAAAGTCACTGCTTTTGGTCGTGAAAACATAACTTGCGGAGGAGTTTCTGCAGGATTCGGTTGGGGAACTGGATTCAAGACAGATGAAGACAGAGCATTTCAAGCTACATTTTTATCATTAGGTACAGAATCAGCTAAGGATAAGGAAGCATTTCTTCATAGGTTAAGCTTCATGCCAAAGCCAACTCAAGAAATGTTTAAGAAAGGGGAAAGGATCTTTTCAGATTTTGATACAGCTTATGAAAACATCAAGAACAGGCCTTTATATGATGAAGGTGAATATGTTGTCTTTAAGCCAATAGAGCTTCTTGAAGAAGGAGAAGTTCCAGATTCTGTTGTATTTACATTAAACACTATGGAATTATCAGCAATTCTTCAATTGAACGGTTCATTCAGAACTGAAAGCGCCCATATAATGACTCCTCAGGCATCTGCATGCCAAGCTATTGGTGCATTCACTTTTGAGCAAAATGATAGTGATGATCCAGTGCCTGTTTTAAGTCCGCTTGACTTTGCAGCAAGAGCTCATATGAGAAGATTGATTCCAGATGAATACATGAACTTGTCCATGCCATGGAAACTGTTCCTAAAATTAGAGGAACTTAGTAAAAGAAGTGTTTTCCAAACTCATTTCTGGGATGATTTTGGAAATAAATAATGATTAGTCAATGTTTTTTATAAAAATAGCATTGGATGTTTTAAAAAAATAAAGTGAAGATAAATAAGTGAAGTAAATAATGTGTAGATAAATAAGTGAAAATAAATAAGCATTCGCTTATTATATTTCATAAACTTTTGGAGGTTCTCCAGAGAAGTCAGCAATTGTTGCCTTACCTTCACTAATTGTAAATACTTCAAAGATTGGGTTGTCTCCACTTTCATATAATGCTTTTACAAGTTCATTTGCTTCAATGACCTTTTGTTTGATTTCCAAATCATCTACAAATTCAACTTTTCCTGCAATTCTTATCCATTGGAATTCAGGGGTTGCTGCAGTCATTTCAAAGTTAGGGTTAGCTTCCAATTCTTTGTACATAGGCTTTTGATTGCTAGTACAGAAGTATGGTTTGTCATTTTCTGCAAAGTAGAATAGGATAGGCCTTACTTTTGCATTTCCATCAAGTCCGGTAGTTGCCAAATATTGTTGTGGGTTTTCAGTTAAGAATTTAATTACTTCTTCCATTTTATCATCTCGCAAATTTATATAAGTTCATATTTTTATTTATTTTGAACGTTTTGGATTTAACGTTAATTATAGATTGTTTAGAGGTAAATATAAAGGTTTTGTAACCAAAAAGTAACATAAATGCTTCAAATTGGAGTATAATCATTTATATGGTTTTGGTTACTTTTTAGTAACTAAAATTTTATAAATAATTTTTAATAAAATAGTTTTAATGAATTGTTATATGAACTAAGTTATGAAATTTTATAAAAATTGTCGAATTTAAAAAAATATTTTAATGCTAATTTAAAAGGGGTATTTTATGACAAAATTAGAGGGTAATATCTGTCCTGTAGATCAGTCTTTAAAATTGTTTAGCAAAAAGTGGCATATTCTGATTATCAGAGATTTGTTCTTTGGTAAAAATAGATTTAAAGAGTTCAAAGAAGATAAGCCTGATTTGAGCAATAAGGTTTTAACAAGTTGCTTAAAGGATTTGGAATCTAATGGATTGATTGGGAAAAGGACTTTTGAGGACAATTCTAAAGTGACTGAGTACTATTTGACTGATGAAGGAAAAAGAATGAATAAGATCATCTATGAATTGGCTATGTTTACTTTAGAAAAAGATGATTTTCCATCAGACAATAAACGTGATGAGATTATTCATCTGTTCAGAACTACATTGAATATTGGGAATCAGGATAAAAAATGAAAGACATCTTAATTTATTCGCAATTTATCAAACTAATTAACATTCAATAAAAAAAGAAATAAAGCAATTAAGATTATCTTAATTGACTTACTTTAATTAATGATTCGATTGGGACTCCGTCCACTTCTTCGAGTCCTGATTTATCGATTAAAACAGTTACCACAATTGGATTTCCACCATGGTCTTTAACTACTTTAATTACATCAGTAATTGTGTCACCACTGGTAGTTACGTCATCAACAATAACTATTTTTTTACCTTCTACAGTACCAAAGTTGCTGCTTATAGCTCCTTCATCACTGTTAGCTGCATTGGTTCTGTGTTTTTTAGGGTGGAAAATAGATATGCATGTTGTGGTTCCAGTCAATTCTTCAATTACGTCAGCCATCATGGTTGCAAATGGAACTCCACTTGTTGCAATACCTACAACAAGGTCGATTTCTCCATGTTTCAATGCAATGTCACTTAAAGCTGCTGCAACATATCTGAGTCTAGTTGCACTACCACCTAAACTGTTCCAGTTAATTGCAATGTCAACAGGTGCTTCTGTTTGTGCACCATTGTGCAGTATCCATTGATACATTAAGCTCATCAGCTATTTCACCAGTTGTGAATCCATGGTTTCTAAGTTCCTGAGCTCTGTTAATAAGATCTTGATTCATTTTTTTACCTCATTAATCATAAATTTTATTAAATATTTTTGGTTAAATATTTTAGGAATCTTTGAGTTATTTATTTTTATAATAATAAATGGGAATATATTTTTAACATTGAAAAATTAAATTCTATCTAAAATTGATTGGACTGTGTTCTTTAGATGACTTGTTTGCTGCAAGAACCATCTTAAGAGCCTTAAGCCCATCTTCACCAGTGATTTCAGGTTCTTCATCAGCTTCAATTTTGCATAGGAATGAATTTAATTCTTCACTTAATGGTTCTACTGGTTTGATTTGAATGTCTTGTGCGAATTTACCATAAACTTCAATGCTTTGGTCAATGTAGTCAATGGTAATTATTCCATCAGTACCAGTGATTTCGATTTGTCTACGTTTGTACGGAGTTAACCAGTTTACTTCTAAAATACCGGTAATGTCTTCATCAAAGCTAACCATGATTTCAGCATGGTCTTCAAAGTCAGATTGATCTAATATGCTGCTCATAGTAGCATAAACTTGTTTTACAGGTGCTTCAATCAAGAAGTTCATTACATCTAAATCGTGAATTGCAAGGTCAATAGCTACTCCCACATCCTTAATTCTTGGTGGGAAAGGACCTACTCTTTTTGCTGAAATTGTTACCAAGTCACCGATAACCTCATTTTCAATGAGTTCCTTAGCTTTTTGCACTGCAGGATTGAATCTTTCAACGTGACCAGTTGCAAGCTTTACCCCTGCTTCTTTTGCAGCTGCAATCATTTCTTCTGCTTCTTCAGCAGTAAAAGCGATTGGCTTTTCAACTAAAACGTGTTTTCCATGTTTAATGGCTTCCATTACGACTTCGTGGTGGAAGGTTGTTGGTACACAAACACTAACTGCTTCAATTTCAGGGTCTTTCAATAAGTCTTCAATTTCAGAGTAACCTTTTGTCTTATATTTTTTCACAACTTTATCTAAGGTTGGCTTTACTACATCAGCCACTGCCACGAGATTGGCTTTTTCTAATTTCGAATATACACGTGCATGGTTATATCCCATTGCACCTACACCTATAACTCCAACATTTATAGTTCTCAAAGATATTCCTCCAATTATTCAACTATATTTTTGTGTTTTATAACTTATAAATATTATTAAAATTTTATATTTTTTTATATAATTTTTTCTTAATAATTATCATAATCACTATTAAATTGATTAATATCTAAAATAAAAAAGAATTAGTTGTTTATTTTCTTAAAATATTGTAAAAAATAGGATAAATTGATTTTTAAGAATTATTAATCATTTTTCAAATTTTGATAAATTTTTGATTTCATGAAAATTCAAGTTTTTTCATGAAATGCAATTATCTATTAAAAAAATATTAGAATAATTAAATTTTTAAAATCTAATTCAAGGATTTTCAGCTATTTTAAAGGAATTCAAGCATATTTTTGCCTATTTTCCTTCCCATTTCCTCAGCTTCTCTTATGCTGCCCCTAATTGTTTCCTGATATAGGATTTCCCCATTCTTATCAAGCAAGATGGAATTAAGTTCTAGCTTGTTGTTTTTTATTCCAGCTATTGCTCCAATTGGCCATTGGCATCCAACCCCTATCTCTTCAAGGATAGTCTTTTCAGCAAGCACTTCCTGGAATGAGAAATAATGGTTTAATTTGGCTATTGTCTCTTTAAATTCACTGTCTTTTCTGGTGATTACTGCTAAAGCGCCTTGGCCGGCTGCAGGCATAATATAATCTGTTGGGAACTGGGTTTTAATGTATTTTTGAAGGCCTAATCTATTCAATCCCGCTTCTGCCATGATTGTCGCATCCACTTCTCCATCCATGACCTTTTTGATTCTTGTTTCAACATTTCCTCTTATTGGCTTTAATTCAAAGTCCTTGTCGTGGAGCTTGCAGAATGCTTCTCTTCTTAAGCTGCTTGTTCCAAGTGTGGAACCTTCCTCAAGTTCGCTCCAGCTGTAGTTTGAGATGAGCACTTCGTTAGGACTTTCCCTTGGAGGAACTGCAACAATCTCAAGATCCTCGTTCAATTCGGTTGGCACATCCTTTAGGCTGTGTACTGCAAAATCAACCTCTTCATCAAGTAGTGCGTTGTCAAGTTCTCTTGTAAAAAGTCCTTTAGAATCCATATTATATAACTGGGAGTTTGTTATCTTGTCTCCTTTGGTCTTTATGATATTCTTTTCTACTTCTTCTCCAGTGATATTGTATAAACAGCTTCTGATGTAGTCTGTCTGTACAAGTGCAAGTTTACTTCCTCTAGTTCCAACAATCATTTGATTCGCCTTAGCTTTTTATATGAAATTTGTGAATTTATAAATTTGATTTAATTGATTAATAGATTAAATTGTGATTAAATCATTGTTTTAATCTTTAACATATTAATTTTGTAAATTATTCTTAATAAAATTATTTAAATTTTTAATATTTTTTATTTTAATTTTTTTAATTTTAACGTTTAGAAACTTGGGAATAATTTGATCTATAAATAAATAGGATATTTTTATTATTGTCTATTGCTATGTTTTGAGCTTCCTGATAATCTTCAATAAATTCCATTTTAAATCTATTTTCTTCCCCTTCCCCATTTAATGAGCTTATTTTATTCTCTAAACTCTTTCCAAGCTCGTCTGTTAATATTAAGTTAGTGTTTGGATTATGAGTCAAGTATTCGTGTAAGAATTTAGATAGTTTGTCTTCGTCTATCTCTTCACATGTAACTCCATACTTTCCACCAATGATTATGTAATAATTGTCAATGTCCTTTATCATATTTATTGAGCTTTCAATAGCTTTTGTATTTATGCCCGGATTGATTTCTTCAATAATTCTTAAACCATTCTCAGCATCGATTTCCCTAACATTTGTTCGCCCATCGATTCCTTTAAATTTTGATAAAGCATTTTGAATGGTTTCCTCTTCTATGCCTAATGCAAGTGCAGTTGTTGTAGATGCTAAAACGTTTAGGATATGATGAGGTCCTGGTGCAAAGCAACCTACATCAAGTTTACCATTAATTAATTTTCCATCAATAGTTTTTAAGTCATGATAAATGACCTTTGCATTAGTTTTATCAATATTGTAATCAATGGATTCGCAGTAGACATTTGCATTTCTGTCAGTTAAGGAAAAGCTATTGATTTTATTTTTGAATTCCTCTTTTTCATTCGGATAGAATTCATTCAATGTTTCATATTCAATCACAACTGCTGGGGATTTGAAGACTTGTCTTTTTGCGTTTCTTGCATCTGATTTGCCTTTTGCAATGGAATAGTTTTCAACAAGATTAGTCAAGATTCCAATGTCAGCCAAACCGCAAATTCCTAATGAGTTTTCAAAGATTGCCATTTCATAATTCAAATCAGTATATGGATTTTCATCAAATTCTTCCTGAATATCACTTTCCGCCATTCTTTCATCCAAATCAAGATTCTTATCGCATATTGGAAATGTGCTGCATTTTGGATTTGCTATTTTTTTAGCTAGTTGAATGGTGTTTATGATATTTGCTGGAGTGATGCTAATATCCTTTTGTAAAATAATCTTCTGCTCATTATCATTATTTTTTCTAAATAAGTAAGCCCCTAAGCTGGATAATAGTAAAGTGTCTTTATTGTTTTCTAAAAATATTTCCTTTAAGAGGAATGCAACGCTTGTTTTTCCTTTAACTCCAGTTATTTCAATGGTTTTTATATTTTGATTCTTTGTTTCCTCTTTCCAAAGAGATAAAACAAGTTCTGTAGCTTGATGATGGTTTATGATATCATATTGATTTAATATCTTGTCCTTATCAGAGCCAATTAGATTAGCTATTTCAACCAATAATTCTTCAATGTTTAATGATGAGTGAATTGGATTGATTATTAGGTCCTTTTCCCATCTTTCTCCAATCTTTTTAATGGAATTTAATTTTAGCTGATTTTTAAATGAGTCCAAATCATTTATTATATTAACATCATAAGTGATTAAAAGATCTTCTTCTTCACTTTTCAATGTATTGTATAAGTCATAAGCATATACCTTTTCATAATTTCCTGATTTGGCAAGTTCTGAGGATATCTTGACTCCTCCATGTGTCAAATCAACTAAAAAAACATTCATTGTTTCAACTCTTGATTAAATAATTATTAGTAAAAAATTGCAATTGAATAATAAAAAATAAAAAAATTAAAAATAGATTTGATTTGAAAATAAATTAAATGGAAAGATTAGTAGTAGAGCATTTATAATACTCTGTTAATGCTGTCTAATCCTCCTTCATTAAGTTTATCCTTAACTTTCTTGTAGAAGTATTTCTTATTGATTCTCATGAAGTAAACGTCTTTTTCAGATTTCTTGATAACGAGCTCTTCCATATAGTTCACTTCTTTTTGAATTTGCCCATCCATTACGAAGATTGCTTTCTTACCTCTTTTAAGGAGCTTGATTCTGATTTCACTTCCATCAGATACAACAAATGGCCTTACTCCAAGTTTGTATGGACAAATTGGCACTATAATGAATGCACCTACTTTAGGGTCTACAATAGGTCCCCCTGCAGACATTGAATATGCTGTTGAACCACTTGGTGTAGAGATGATCAATCCATCTGCCCTTAATTCCTCTACAACTTCTCCGTCTACAGAGATTTCATAATGAAGCATTTTAGCAGGTCTTGCAGTCATGATTACAACTTCATTCAATGCACGGAAAGTTTGGTTTTCGTGGGAAATGATGAGCTGTGTTCTTTTCTCTTTAGACCATTCTCCATCTAATATTGCATCAAGAGCTTCGAAAGTGTTTTCAACTTCAATTTCAGTCAAGAATCCAACAGTACCCATATTGATTCCAAAAATTGGAATTTCCTTAGTCAATTGGTTTTGTGTTCTTAGCAGAGTTCCATCTCCTCCAAGAATGATTGCCATATCTGTTCTAAGTTCATTCAACTCTTTTGCATAATCCCTAAAGTTGTAGTTGAAGTTCAGGCTTTCAATATGCTTAGCGATTTCCGGAGTTTCATTCATTGTTTTTGCAATGATCTTATGGAGTTCTGGATTTTCTTTGATTTCTTCCAGCTTTTCTGCAAGTGAGGATTCAATAACGGTTTCCATGTTTTTTTGAATCAATGTCTCAAAGATTTTAAGTGAGAACAATACGGACTTATACTCGTCAACTCTACTGACGATTGCAACGCTTTGAATCTTATCCAACTCGTCATTGTTTATGATTTTGATTATTTGATTATGCAAGTCAGGATTTCCTGCACTTACAACAACCGCCTTTTCGTAGATGCTTAATCTGCTGTTTAGTTTTTCACCGTACTTATCGGTTACAATAGCTCCAGCTTCCTCTACGATAAGCTTTGAAGCAGCAATATCGATGATTCTACTTCCTCTCAAATCGAGAAATGCATCGTATTTTCCGCTTGCAACATATGCAAGTTCCAGTACTACAGAACCTAATACTCTCATCCTTCTTGCAGTGTCCACTAATTTGGATACGGATAATGTCTTGCTTTTGGTAAATCCTCCCAGGCTTATTTTTGTCAAGTCAGTTTCACTGCTTGGAGTCATTGGCTCCCCATTTCTTTTTGCTCCGTTTCCTTTAATGGCTTCATAGAAGTTTCCATTAGCATAATTCTTTACGAATCCTAATTGAACATCATTTAAGGTTGCTTCTCTTCCTTCAGGCACATTAGCCACTGCAATGGACATACCATATGCTGGAATGTTCTTTATTGCATTGCTTGTTCCATCAAGAGGATCGATTAGGAATATGAATCTAGGTTTATCTTGGTCTTCCCTTTCCTTTTTGGTTTTAGGAACATTATTAAGCAATTCTTCACTAAGACTGATTGCTTCCTGTTTTCCTTTTCCTAGCTTAAGTTCACCTATTTCCTCACTAATCAGATAAGACTCAAAATCAGCATCCTTAAGAAGTTTGATTACTTCATCTTCTGCTATGATATCGATATAGGATGTAGGGGTGCCGTCTGCACCTATTTTAACAAATTCCCCAGCTTTTGGATTTCCAACTTGCCCTTCAAGGAGATTTTCCACTTTTTCAAAAACTGTGGTGGCTATGTTTCTGCAAATATCTATATCCTCTTGATTCATTCTATCCCCTCAATAATGTTCTTTTGATTAAAAATTTATAAATTATTCTAAAATATCTTCTCTAATGTAGATTACTGCAGCTATTGCAGATCCTATTTCTTTCACGGTATGATGTGCTTCCTCTACAATTAATTCCTTGATTCTTACATTACGCTTATCCATCATGTACTTTACCATTTCTATTGCTTCACTCTTTATGTCTTCTGGATTTTGATTTGTTCCGTTTGCCTCAACGACACATCCAAGTTCATCACCGATAGCCACTGCAACACATGCAATAAGCTCATCTCCTTCGTTATCTGAGGTTAAGCTTGATAAAACGCAGTTTACCATTGATCCTGCTTTCAATTTAGGCAATTTTTCCACTTTGGTATTAGCTTCAAGCATGCTAGAAACTTTTATTAAGTTCACATCACCTATTTCTGCTTCATATAAAGCATTATCAAAAGCATTCAATTCTGTTGGCCCTTCGCTTGAACCTGAAACAATAGCTATTCTCATTATACCACTTTGTTTTAAAAAATTTGATTAATATTCTGATTAATATTTTTTATTTTTTATTTTTTAATCGTTTATTTGTCTCACTTTGATTAAAAAATTTTTTATCTTAAATAATATTTATCTTTTATAATATATTAATTTATTAAATATTATTTCGTATATTCCATTTTGACATATTTTTCATACGAAAGTTTATATATAATTTTAAATTAATATATTATTAATCTATATTTTATTAGGTTAATCGTATTTAATTTCAAAAAATGAAATTAAATAAATAAATTTCAATTAAATTTATTTTTAATTATTATTGTGAGGTTATTTTAATGTCAACCAAAGTTGTAGAACTTAAAACCGTAAAAGTCGGAAAATATATTGTATTAGACGGAGAAGCTTCTAAAGTAACTAGCTTAACCACTTCATCCCCTGGTAAACATGGGGCTGCAAAAGCAAGATTAGAAGCTGTTGGTATTTTTGATGGTCAAAAAAGAAGTTTAGTAAAAC
Source organism: uncultured Methanobrevibacter sp. (assembly GCF_902784195.1). NCBI lineage: Archaea > Methanobacteriati > Methanobacteriota > Methanobacteria > Methanobacteriales > Methanobacteriaceae > Methanobrevibacter > uncultured Methanobrevibacter sp. The sequence goes on along the minus strand of NZ_CACZTX010000009.1, from coordinate 146,230 downwards.
CTGTAGACACTAAAGTAGAAGTACCTATTCTTGACAAAAGAATTGGTCAAATTTTAGCTGTTATGGGTGACCAAGTTCAAATCATGGACTTAGAATCATTCGAAACCTTTGAATTACCTATACCTGCTGAATTCGATGAAGAAATCAGAGGTGCTGTAGGTACTGACTTAGGTGTAGAATATATCATTGCTTTAGGCAATATGAAAATCATGAGAACTAAAAAAGTATAATTTTTTAGTTTTTTTACACTTTTTACGGATTTTTTTAAAATCCGTTTTCAATCTTTTTTCAAATCAAATCAAATCTAAAATCAAATCAAACTTTTTTTATTTTTTATTTATTCTATTTTTAATTAATTACTTGATTAACTGAGGTTTTTCAATAATTCAATTAATCAATTAATTAATTATTTTTCATGATAAATTCAAAAATAAGAATTATTATAAATATTATTAAATCAAGTGATAAAATGCTTTTCAATACTTATGAACCATGGAAATTTGCTTTTTCAGCAGAATCTATAGATTTAAATAATTTAGATAATGGAGATTCTAATGATTCTAATGAATCAAAAAGGTGGGGGATAATTGGAGTTCCATTCGACAGCACTTGTTCCTATCATCATGGTTCAAGGTATGGTCCAACAATCATTAGAGAAGCATCATTTGGATTTGAACAATACAATTCAACATTCGAAAAGCTTTTGGATGGTGTATTTTATGACTGTGGCGACTTGAATGTTGTTCATGGAAACTGCAGAAAAACTTGTGATTCTCTTGAAGATGCTGTAAGAGAATTAATTGAATCCAATATCAGGCCGATTATCATTGGTGGTGAACATAGCGTAAGCATAGGATCCCTAAAGGCATTAGCTGATTTTGAAGAGAATAAAGATTTATCTGACATTATCATTATCCATTTAGATGCTCATAGAGATATTATTGATACATATATTGGAGAAAAGGATTCTCATGCTACAATTATGAGAAGAGTCCATGATTTGAATCCTAAGGAATTGATTCAAATAGGAATCAGATCTTTCTCCATTGAAGAAAAGGAATTTGTTGAAGGTAAAGAGAATATCACTAGCTTTTTAGCAAAAGACCTTTTTGACGATTTTGATATTCTTTTGGAAAAGCTTGAATCAATTGAGGGAAAAGTTTACATTTCCATTGATATGGATGTAATTGACCCCGCATTTGCACCATCTGTAGGAAATCCAACTCCGAATGGATTGCATCCTGTGGATGTTGAAAATATTTTTGAAGCATTAGCAAATAATGAATCTATTGATATAATTGGTTTTGACCTTGTAGAGGTTGCAAGTGATAAATTAGGCGATATCACTGCTGTTCTTGCAGCTAAAATGATTTATGACTTCTTGACATTATTTGCTTAAATTTTTTTTAATATTCAATACTTCATGACCCGATTTTTTCGTTAGTTATTTTTACTTTTTATTTAGCCATTATTATTTAACAAATAATATAAATATTACTTAAACACATATTTTAATTATAATTTATTATTTACTATAAAAGTAAAATAAAAATTATTAAAAATTAATATTATTTAAAATTAATATTATTACAAGTCATTTTTACAAAAATAAAAAAATTATTAATAATTTATTAATCATATTTACAAATTATAAAAAATTAAGGAGATTTTTGATGTATAAGAGAGAAATAGAATTGTCTGGTCATATCATTGATTCTTTAACTCTTCCTAAAACCATGGATATTATCATGGATAATGGTGGAGACTTTGATATACTAGAGTTTGATATAGGAAAACGCAAATCTGATACTAGTAAAGCTAAAATAATGGTTTCAGCAGAATCTCCCGATATTTTAAATTCTATTCTTGATGAACTTAACTTTATTGGGGTTTCAATATCTGAAATTGAAGAGGTAAACTTAGTGCCTTCTCCAAAAGATCAAGTAGCTCCAGAGGGTTTTTATTCAACAAGCCATCATGTTACTCATATTTACTACAAAGGTGAATGGATTCTTGTAGAAGAAATTGAAATGGATTGCCTTATTGTCATTGATGAGGAAAACAAGACTGCTAGATGCAAGCCAATTGCAGACATTAAGGAAGGAGACTTGATTGTCGTTGGTAGAGAAGGAGTAAAAATCACACCACCTCAAAGATCAAGAGGTAAGCAAGGCGTATTTGAATTCATGAACAGTGAAGTTTCTTCCGAAAAGCCAATGATGAGCATCATTAATGATGTTGCAACTGAAATTAAGAATGTCAAGGCAAATGGCGGAAAAATAGCTCTTGTAGGAGGGCCAGCTATTGTTCACACAGGTTCTGCAGGAATTGTTGCACAACTCATTAAGGAAGGATTCATTGATGTGATCTTTGCAGGAAACGCATTGGCTACTCACGATATTGAATGTGATCAATTCGGAACTTCCCTTGGTGTAAATGTAAAAACCGGTGAAGTTGTAGCTCATGGTCACACTCACCATATGAGAGCCATTAACAGAATCAATAATTCCGGTTCAATTAGGGAAGCTGTTGAAGATGGAACCTTAAAAAGTGGAATCATGTATGAATGTATTAAAAACGATGTTCCATTCGTTTTGGCAGGATCCATTCGTGACGACGGACCTCTTCCTGATGTGATAACAGACACTGTTGAATCACAAAAGTTAATGCGTAAGTATGCTCAGGAAGTTGACATGGTCATTATGATTTCAACTATGTTGCATTCCATTGCAACTGGTAACCTATTGCCTTCAAGAGTTAAAAGTATTTGTGTAGACATAAACCCATCTACTGTTACTAAACTTGCAGATAGAGGCAGTGCACAAGTTGTAGGTATTGTAACTGATGTAGGAGCATTCTTGCCTGTTTTATACAATGCATTACATGAATAAATTTATTTTATTCTTTTTTCTTTTTTTAATTTTTTAATAATTTTTAATTATTTTTAATTTTTTTTATATAAGTATTTTTAAAATTTGTATAATTTTTCTAATAATTTACTTAATCTTATCAATTGGTGTCAAAATGGATGAAAGAATTATAGATGTGGATGGAAATGAAATTATAATATCTGTAGATGGTATTGATGATTTTGAAATTGCAGATATAAGCTTTGAGGATGCAGAAGAGCTTGAAGGTGACCTTATAATAACTGCAAAATATCTTAATGTTGAATTTGGAGAAGTTTACCCTGCGGAGATTGTAATTGAAGATGGTCTGTTTAAAGAGGTCATTCCAATCATCACTGATGACGATAACGAACTTGATTTGGATTATGATGGCATTTTAATACCAGGGTTTATTGATTCACACATTCACATTGAAAGTTCAAAATTATCCCCTTCCAATTTTGCTAAAGCGGTATTGCCTTATGGGACCACTTCTGTAGTGGCGGATTCTCATGAGATTGCAAACGTTTTAGGAATTGATGGAATTAATTGGATGGTGGAGGATGGAAAGTATGTGCCATTTGATTTTTATTATGCTGTCCCATCATGCGTCCCCCATTCTAGCTTTGAAAATTCAGGAGCGGTAATTACAAGTTCTGATGTAAAGGAATTGCTGAAACGTGATGAAATGGTTGCTCTTGGCGAAATGAATTTTCCAGCAGTTTTATCCGGTGATGAAGAAGTTTTAAGGAAAATTGAAGGGGCTCATAAATTAGGAAAACCTATTGATGGTCATGCTCCTTTATTGTCTGGTGAAGACTTGAAAAGATATGTCTCATATGGAATTACAACTGACCATGAATGCACTAGCTTTAGCGAAGCTATTGAAAAGTCTCGTCTTGGAATGACAATCATGGTTCGTGAAGGATCATCTGCTAAGGATATGGATGCCCTTTTAGATTATGATGATAGATTGAATTACTTGATTGAAGAGGAAATGGCGGGTAATGCGGTTATAGAAAGCATTGATGATGCTATGTCTATTCCACCATTTGAGATTTTAGTATGTGATGATATTGATGCTGAAGACTTGTCTGAAGGGCATTTGGACAGAGTGATAAAAAAAGCCATTTCATTAAAAATCAATCCTAAGGAAGCCATTAAAATGGCAACATTTAATCCTGCAGAACATTATGGATTAAATTGTGGTGCGATTGAAGAAGGCAGAATTGCAAATTTCGCATTGGTTGATGACTTAAGAAACTTGAATGTCAGCAAAGTTTGGGTTCATGGAGAGCTTGTCGTTGATGATGGTAAAGTCCTATTTGAAACAGAAATAGCCGAATCAAAACCTAGCATTGTTTTAGATGAGGTTAAAGCTGAGGATTTTGATGCAAAAATGGAAATGAGTTGGACAAATTCATTAATGGATGAGACAACTAATGTTTTTGCAATTAAGGCATATGACAGCAGTATTCTTACAGAAAAGTGTGAAGAGACCCTGCTTGTTCAAGATGGTGTAATCCAATCGGATTTAAATAAGGATGTTGTTAAGATTGCTGTAGTAAACAGATATGGTGGAAACAATATAATGAATGGTTTCATTAAAGGGTTCAATCTTAAAAAAGGAGCTTTCGGAGCTTCAGTGGCACATGATTCTCATAATATTTTAGTCATAGGAACAAATAGTGAAGATATGGCTAAAGTGGTTAATATTATTAGAGAGCATCAAGGTGGACTAGCAGTTTATTCATCAGAAGAAGATCTTTGTGAAGTTTTAGAGCTTCCAATAGCTGGGCTAATGTCCAATAGGGATATTGATTATGTGGCAGATAAAAATAGAAAACTAGGAGAGGCAGTAAATAAATTAGGATGTAATTTAACATCTCCATTTACTACTTTATCCTTTATGGCATTGCTTTCAATTCCTCATTTTAAAATAAGCAATCAAGGGCTATTTGATGTGGATAAGCTTGAATTTATAGATTTAATACATAATTTTTAAATAATTTATTATTTAATCTTTTTTTATTAATCTATTCTTTTTTTATTTTTTTATTAATTTAAACTATTTTTATTTTTTTAAATTTTAATTTTTTTTATTAATTTAAACTATTTTTAATTTTTAATTATTTTTATAACCCTATTCTTTTTTCAAAATCTCAAATCCTTGATTTATCAAATCATCTTTTAGGATTTGAATTGATTCTTTTTCCTTTTCATTTCCCACTCTTTTGATTACTCTTTCGGATTCTAAAAATCTTTCAATGAAATATTTTCGTGTATCCTCATCAACAATGTTTATTCTGGAATAATTTACCAATGCCTCAGTCAATGCATGAATTGCTCTATTTATTGGTTTAACGCATTTATTTTTAATATTGAGCTTAACTACTTCTGATTTAATGAAATTGACATCGCTTGATTTAATGTCATCTTCTCTTAGGGATGTTTTCAAACTTTTAACTTCACATATGAAATAAGCATCAGCATCAGTCAAATATGCCAATTCATTACTGCTTTGGGTTTTATTAGAGATTCTGGTCAGATATTCGTCAGGAATTGTATTTGTTGTTGCGAGAGTAAACATTAATGGGTCAGTTGTGACATTTACGACGAATTCTTCTTTTTCTTTTATTCCAAGACTCTTAGTCCAAATGGTGCAGCATTGGATTTTCCATTATTGTCTATTGTAGTGATAATGACTTCATATTGCTGGTCTTTATACATGCCTATTTTTGTTAAATCAATTTCCATTTTTTGCCTCTAATTAATTGTTTTTAAATTCTATTAGTATTTATTAATAATTAATTATATAAACTTTTTATAGTATAAATGATAAAAGTATATATAATATATTAAAATAGCTAAAAATTAAAAATAATGGCTTTAATAACTTAATTTTAATAAAAAAGTTTATAAGATTGTTATTTCAATTTATAAGGTGGTTTTATGAAATATCAGATGTATTATGAAATGATGGAACAACCAGAAGCTTTAAGAAGGACTTTTGCTTCTGAATTGGATAATATGGCTAATATTTCTAAATTAGTTGAATCTGTTGATACTATCTATTTAATTGGATGTGGAAGTTCTATTTCCACCTGTTATTCTATAAGGGATGCATTGGCATCTGTATCTGATTTAAGAATAGAAGTTTTCACTGGCTATGAATTCTTATACAATAAAAAATTAAATGAAAATGAAAATTCATTGTTTATTGCAACTTCCCAATCTGGTGAAACTGCTGACACTTTAGCCGCTTTAAGGAGAGCTAATGAATTTAATATTGACACTGTTTCAATTTCAAATGAACCTGAAAGTTCAATGATTAAGGAAGCCAAATATCCTGTCAAAACCTTAGGAAATACTGAAACAGCCATTCTTGGTACTAAAACTTATATCACTCAATTAGCATGTCTTTATCAAATTTTATTTGCAGCTTCAGGTTATGAAAAGGCGGATGAAATTTTAGAACAGTTATCTGCTATGCCTGATTTAATTGAAGATCTTCTAAAAACTACTGAAGAAGACAATAAAAAATTGGCAGAAGAATTAAAAGATGAAGAAGGATTCTACTGTTTAGGTAGCGGTGTTAACTTTGGTCTTGCATATAAATTGGCTATGACCATGTTGATGGAAGGGGCTATCAAGCATGCTTGTCCACTTTATTCATCTGAATATAGGCATGGTTTAATAGAAAGGGCAGAAAAAGATGTTCCTCTAATTTTCTTGGATGCTGACTTGGAAAGTGATGAGTTGACTAAGATAGCTATTAGAAATTCCAGGAATGAATTATCTGCAAATGTGATAATATATAACCTTAAGGATTATGCAGATATTAATCCATTGCTTGCACCATTTATACTTGTAATACCTTTAGAATGGTTTGTTTACTATTTAGCACACTTCAATGGTGAAGATCCGGGCAGTACAAGACATATTGGTAAAGTAAGATACGAATAGTTTGTTTGATTTTTTTGGTAAATGAAAAATTCTTTATCTTTTTTCATTTTTATTTTTAATTTTTTTTTATTATTTTGATTTTTATAAGATTTTTATAAGAATTTTTTAATATTTTTTATAATTAATTCAGATATTTTTTATTAATTTTTTTAAACAGATTATAACGTGATTTTATGGATTTTTATATAGTGAATGGCGGTCCAAGAAAGAAATTTAACACTGCCCAATTATTGGAAAAAGCAAGTCAAGGCATTGTTGATGAATTAAAGAAGAACCATGATGAAGAAGAAATTAACATTCATAATGTTCATCTTTATGACTTGGATTTCAAAGGATGCAAATCATGTTTCCATTGTAAAAAGATTGGCGGGAAATATTATGCGCAATGCCCTATCAAAGATGACTTAAGGGATTTGCTTCCTAAAATGAAAGAGTCTGATGGAATCATTTTTGGAAGCCCTATTTACTTTGGTGAGATAACTGGAGAACTCAGATCCTTTTTTGAAAGGTTTTTATTTTCTTTATTCGTTTACGGTGGAGAGTCCAATGCTCCTAAAAGAATGCCTATTGGAATGATTTACACTATGAATGTTACTGAGGACATATGCGCTCCGCTTTATGGCAGCACATTTGATCTTTTAGAAAGCAATCTTGAAAATGTTTACTCAAACCCACATTCATTAAAGGTTTATGACACTTATCAATTTACAGATTATTCCAAGTATGAAAATTATGCATTTGACCCTGAATTAAAAGCTAAAAGGAAAGAAATACACTTCCCAATTGACTTGAAAGACGCTTATGGTTTAGGTGTAAAAATAGCTCAAGATACCTTGAAAATTTAATTTTCCACTTCTTTTTTTCTTTTTTTTTAAAATTAATTTTTTTTAGTTTATTATAAAAATATCTAATAAAAGTAGTTTAAAATGTTTAAATTGTTAAAAATAGTAAAAAATATAAAAAAATAGTAAAAAATAAAATAAAATTTTATTAAAAATGTTTAAAAGAAAAGTTAATACACTTATTCTTTGTCGATAGCTAATGCAATATCATCTGCTTTTACAGTTTGTCTTTTTGCAATTTTAGCGTATTCAATTGCTTTTTTAGCTACTGCTGCTGCGTCAGCTTCTAAGTATTCTACTAATGCAACTACAGCTGCATCACTTACTCTTTCAGCACCAGCATCTTTAATAATCCTATTTACAGGAGCTTTAGGAATTGCCATAATTTTCACCTCCGTTATAATAGTATAGTAATATTATATCATTACTTAGTATTAAACCTTTTCCCTTTTTTTCACTTAAATTTTCTTAAATTCCTATATCTATATTGTCAATACTTATTTTTCAAATATATTTGAATTTTAGATTTATTTTATAAAAATAGTTAATAATTTATAATATTTTAATATTTGAGAAATTTATACATAATTTAGCATTGAAAATTTGAATATGAAAAATCAAATTGAAAATGAAAAAAATATTTTTGCAAGAAAATCTTGCAAAAATTAAAAAAAGTTAAGGTGTTTATGTTGTGTTTAATAATTTAAAAAATTAAAAAGATTAAAAATTAATTTAATCTTTTTAATGTTGAGATAATTGTTCGAAATAATTTATTAAATAATTTATTAAATAATTTATTCGATGTCTATTTTAGTTTTAGGAACTATTCTTTTTGGAATTGTTACGAATAAGGTTCCATTGTTGTGTTTTGCAGTAATTTCTTCTTTTACAATGTCTTCAGTTAAAGTAACTGTTCTGTCTGCTTCACCTGCTTTGATACCGGAAACAATTAAAGTTGCTGGGTTTTCTTCAGTACTTTCAATGTTTTTCATGATGTTGTCAAAGCATGCTTTGATGGTTACAGAGTTGTTAGTTGCTTCAATGGAGATGTCTTCTTTTTCGATACCTGCTAAGTAAGCTTGTAAGTAGTAGAAATCTTTGTTTTCTGCTAAGTCGATGCTGATATTTCCGGTTGCAACGGTTTCTTTGTAGCCTTGGTATCTGGTATCGAAATTCTTTTGAAGAGCTTTCATTGCAATAATGGTGTCATCGATAGTTTTACTAAGGTTTTCACCAACTTTTCCAGCAACATCTTTACTTTTGTTTAAGGTTTCATCGAATTTTTCTTTGTTAGCCTCATTTCTTGCTTCAGCTTTGGTTCTGAAGTCTTCTCTGAATTTTTCTGCTTTTTCTTTTAATTCGTCAGATTTGGAAGTTTCTACTTCTACGTCAACTTCTTCAAATTCTACTTCAATGTCTTCTTTTACATCTTCAGGCATTTTAATATCTCCTTTACATTATTTTTTAAAATTCATAAAACTTGTACCTATGTTTTATAGATAAAATTTTTATAAATTATAAACATGATCTGTAAATTTTATAAAATTTTTTTATAAAACTTAGTGTACATTTATTTCTAATGTATACTATATGACTCATATCTTATAAATATTTCTATGAATTGTATACATTTTACTCATTTAGTATACAAAATTCTTAATTTTTTTAAGATTTTTCTCAAATTTTTCAGAAATTCAAAAAATTTAGAATTTTTAAGTATACTTTTTATTCATAATGTATACTAGTAATTCATCATTTATAAACTTTTCTATTTTAGTAATAAAAAGTTACTAAAAGTTTGATAAAAAAAATGTTGAATTAGAAAATGATTTTTTAAAAATAGTAAAAAAATAATAAAATAATTATAAAATATTTATAAAATAATTATAAAATAATTAAAAAAATAAAATTAATGGAAAAATAAAAAATAGAAAGTAGAATAAAAATCAAAAAAAAAGAATCATGAAAAATTACTTATGTTAAATCAAAGTAATTTTCATCATCTTCATATTCGTCTTCTTCTTCAATTCTTTCTCTTTTTTCAACTTTCATTATTAAGTCAATGATTTCTTCAATACCTTCTCCCTCTGCAGCTGAGATAAGCAATGGATCTTCACATTTATCAATGTACTGTTGTACATAATCATGTCTTATGCCATCATACTCAGCAATATCCATTTTATTGAATAAGTAGATGATAGGAGCATCAAACACATTTTGAATCTCTTCTAAAAGATTGTATTGATTTTCAAGAAGGTATCCGCAGGTTTCAGATCCATCAAAAATGAACAATATTGCATCTGCCAAGTGTTCAAGAGCTACCATAGCATTCAATTCAATATCATTCATGTCTCCAATAGGTCTATCCAATAAACCGGGAGTGTCAATGATTTGGTAATGCTGCCATTTTTTCTCAAAGTGTCCTATTTGAATACCTTTTGTTGTAAATGGATAGTTAGCCACTTGAGGCTCTGCATCTGTAATGTGGGTAAGCAATGTTGATTTACCTACATTTGGGAAACCTGCAATTACAATGCTTATTGCATCAAAGTCAACAGTAGGCATATTCCTTAAGGATTGTTTTGCAAAGTCTAAGAAGTCAAGATCCTTTTCAATCTTATGAACAACTGAAGAGATTCTTCCATAAGCCTGTTTTCTAAGGCCAGTTGCCCTTTCAGAAGAGGATTTTCTGATTTTTGCACCATATTCCTTTTCGAGCTGGGTAATAATACCATAAGCCCAATTAAGTGCACCTAATGCTTGCTTGAAATCATCTACACCTACAGTGATGTCTATATAATCTTGATAAAATTCAGGTAACTCTTCGATTTCAGGGGTACGGTCCAAGATCATTTTAAGTCTATCTTTAATGACTTGACAAGCAGTGATTACTCTTGTTTCTTCGATACGTTTGCCTTTTAAGTGTTTAGGCATCTTTTCTCCTCTTCTTAAATCAGCTGCCTTCTTACCTCTTCTGAAACCTTTATCTAATAATTCATCTGGAGTTGGAATAGTTGGTAACATCATTTTTTATCACCATGTAATCATAATAATTTATTTTTTTAATAATTTTAATAATTTTAATAATTTTAATAATTTTAATAATTTTAATAATTTTAATAATTCTAATGATTCTAATAAAATTTGATAATTTAATAGTTTAATATTTAATAATTTTAATAATTATAATTCTATTATTTAAGTTAATACTTTTATAAAAAGCTTTATTTAAATATTTGCCCTTGGAATTTGTATACTTTTGTATTTTTATCTAACCATGCATCTGGTCTAAGTCCTGCCTTCATGCAAGTGTGGGATAGGAACTCTTCTTTGTCCATATTGTGTTCTGGAGCCACTTGTGGCAAGAGCAATCCTCGGTAGAATCCACGTTCAACAATCAATCCATCTTTTCCAATGATGATGTTGTCTAAATAATCGATTGGCTTTTCAACTTCAATGACTTGTGGCTTGGTCAAAACAGTAATCTCATAATCGAGTGAATCCAATTCACTTTCATCAACACTTGGAAAACGTGGATCTCTCATTGCTGCAGAAATTGCTGAATCAATGACAGCATCAATCAATGGGTAAACAGGTTCAGGGTAACCGATGCATCCCCTTAGATTATTGTGTTTGTTCAATGTGACAAAAACTCCAAGTTCCTCATGCATATAGTCTGGACAATCTGAAGGTGTGTCAATTTTTCTATTCTCTTTGACATATGTTTCAATAGCATCTTTTGCTACACTTAACAAATATTTTCCATCATCTTCACTTAACATATTTCCACCTTCAAATTTTTTCATGATTATTTTTTAAGATTTCAATGTATATTTTTTAATAGTTTAATGTATTTTTTTAGAAATTTTTCTAAAATATCATTTTTAGACTACTTTATCTACATATCTTTTTATCAATTCGTTTACTATTTAACATGAATAGTTTATTTTAATTATATCTTCAATTAAATTGATAGTAAAGAAATTCAATAAAAAATTAATATATTTAATTTTTAATATACAATAGCTATTTGATTTAGCTACTTCCACCTACCATTGCATTCAAGATTCTGGTGTGTGGTCCGCCATCACCGACTGGTGCAGTTTGTCCACCTTTACCACAGTAACCGACACTAAGCTTGAAATCTGAACCTATTCCATCAACACCTTTAAGTGTTTCAAGAATGTTTCCAGATAATGAAACATCACGGAAGTGATCTGCAAGTTCACCATTTTCGATCTTGTATGCTTCAGTTGCATTGAATTGGAAAATTCCTTTACCGGTATCAACTTGTCCTCCTCTTGAGCCCTTAAGGTAAATTCCATCCTTGATGTCTTCAATAAGTTCTTCGAAGCTTAAGTCTCCAGGTTCAAGGAAAGTGTTACTCATTCTGACAATAGGTTGGTCACTGACTGAGGACCTTGCATTTCCAGTAAGTGGGATTCCTAATTTGCCTGCACTTTCTCTTGAAGTTAGGAATGATACAAGCTCACCATTTTTAACGATTTGATTCTTTCTGGTTTTGACTCCTTCAACGTCATATGGGTAATAGCCGAATCCGTCTTTGTAACTAGAATCGTCATAGATGTTTACAATGTCTGTTCCAATTTTCTTGTTCATTTGATCATGCAAAATTGAATCATCCTGAAGGACAAGGTCTGCCTCAACAGCATGCCCTACAGCTTCGTGAATGAACACTCCAGTGAGATTGTTGTCAGCTACAATTGTAAAGCGTCCTGATGGAGCTGGCTTTGCATCCAATAGTTCAGTTGCTTTTTCCCCAATCTTTCTTCCAAAGGATTCAATGTCTGCATCCTGCAATATTTCGAACCCTTTCACTCCACCTAAACTGCCATGGTTGAATTGAATCAGTTCTCCATTAGAAGCAACTGCATTAAGTGCAAGTGCCACTCTTGAACTGTCTACAAGAATTTCACTCCCTTCACTGCTTACAAAGGCAGTTTGGCTTTCACCATCTGAATAGCTGACTGTTGTGCTAACTACCTTTCCAACATTGCTTGCCTTGTTTGCTTCCTGAATCAATTCCTTCTTATCTTCAATGCTAACATCACTTACAGATATTTTTCTATCGGTCTTTACATTATCCTCTATAATTTCACATTCTGCAAGTTCAATGTCTCCAGTAAGTGAGTTTGATATTTTAATTGCCTTTTCACTTATCTCCTCTAATTTAGAGAAGTCGTTTGTAGAAGCGAATCCCCATGCTCCATTGTTCAATACTCTTATTCTTGCAACAGTGGAAAGGCCTGTATTGATTTCTTGAATTTGATTGTCTTTCATGATTATGCTTGTATTGTTTCCTTTTCCTGCTCTTATATCTGCATAATCAACCTTATCATCAATTTTAGTTAATATCTTTTTAAATAAGTCTATATGCTCTTCCATTTTAAGACTCCTTTATTTTATCTCATTAATTAGTAAATTTTTATAAAAGTTTATTCATTTATTATTTTATTGTTTTTAATAGATATAACTATTCATAAATATGATTTTATATAATAAATTATAAATAAAATTTAAAAGATATAATTATTCATGACTAAACATGAATTGAAAGTTAAACCTATTGAAAATGGTACTGTAATTGACCATATTCCTGCCAATAAGGCACTTCAAGTATTGAAAATATTAGGTCTTCCAAAGGAAGGAACAAATGTTACCCTTGCTATGAATGTTTCTTCAAAATTAGGTTTTAAGGATATTGTGAAATTTGAAAACAGGGAGTTGGAACATACTGAAATAGATAAGATTTCCTTAATAGCTCCTGATGCAACCATTAACATTATACGTGATTATGAAATTGTTGCAAAGGATCAGGTTAGAATGGTAAAGGAATTAAATGGAATTGTAAAATGCACCAATCCTAAATGTATTTCAAATACTGAAGAACCTATTGAAAGCAAGTTTTATCTTGTTGAATCAAATCCAATTACAGTAAGATGCCATTATTGTGAAAGATTGGTTCAAGCAAATGAGATTTATAATCAATTTGAATAATTTTTAAATTTTTAAAAAAGCATTTTTTTATTTTTATCTTAAAAATCTCATTTTAAAAAAAGTAAAAAGAAGTAAAATTACTTCTTTTATCATTAATTTCTATTTTTTAAAGAAGTTAAATAACTTCTTCAATTAAATGATTAGCTAATCTTAATGCTAATGCTAAAATCAATAATATAGGTGGTTTTCCTGGAGACATTGGGATTACACTTGCATCTCCGACATACAAACCGTCTATTTCTGTTTTTAAGTTATTGTCAACGACATCTCCAATAGCTGCAGTTCCTCCAGGATGAGCTCCTCTAAATATTGTTGAAGTCATGGTTGTTGGATCGACACCTGCCTTTTCAAGTATTGAACCTGCTGCAGCACAGCCTTGAGCCAATCTTCGGATGTCATCAATTGTATTGAATTTGAATACGTTTCCATCTGCATCAACAGTACCTACCATATCGTCTTCAACTTTAACCATAATGCTTAAGATATCCTTATCTTCAACTTCAGGGTTTGATTCCTTGATGTATTTAGCAATAAATGATGAGAAATGAGGTGCAAGGATGTATTCCTTTCCTATTGCAAGCCCATTCATCTGAACTTCGCTATTGAAATTAATATCCTTTAAATATCCTCCAACACTTACAAATGGGTCAAAGAAGAGTTTATTTCCTGCATCAATTCCTGATTTCTGAAGGATCACTGCACTGTCAACTGCTCCTGCACAGAGGATTACCAAGTCAGAGTTGATATTTTGCTTGATATTGTCCTTGATGTATTCTACTCCTGTGATTTTCTTATCTGAAAAGATAACTTTTGTGACTTCAGCATCTGTAATTAGTTCTGCACCATTTTCGATTGCTATATCTACAAAGTCTTTTCCACTCCATTTTGCATCTCTTGGACAACCGAATGAGCATTTTCCACAAGGCTTGCAATCCTCATCCCTTATGAATTTAGGCATTCTGTTTGCTTCAAATCCTAATTCATTTGCACAGTCTATGAAAGCTTGAGTTCCCTTACCGATATGTTCATCATCCATTTGATGAATTCCTACTAACTCTTCGATTTTGTCATATTCAGCAGATATGTCTATTCCAAGTTCCTTGAATTCATCTTCAAGAATCCTTACGCCATTTCCTGCAGCTACAATTGTGGATCCTCCAATACAAGTTGTCTTCAATAAGTCGACACTGTTTGTATTTTTCAAACGCTTATCGTAGTATTTCATGTCATAATATTCAAATGAATCTTTGCTTTTTATGTATGGTCCTCTTTCTATAATTGTTACAGGAATATTTGCTTTTGCAAGTTCCATAGCTATTAATGAACCTCCTGCACCAGTACCTATGACTATAACCATTTTTTATCTCCGTTGTTTTTTATTAATATATTTGTTTTATCATTTAATTAATTATTTATTAAATTTAAAACTAGTTTAATCCCTTCATATTAATATTTATTTTTATATTATAAATACTTAACAATTGTTATATTTTTATAAATGATTTTTTATGGAAATTTTAGAAATGGAATAATAGAATAAAAAAAATAATTGGATAATAGAAAAATAGAAAAAAAGAAAGAATAATAAAAATTATTCTTTTTCATAATGTTTTTTTTTAATTTTAAATCTTGCTTAAGATACAAAGATTTCAATAAATTTAGCATAAGCTGGTCTTGTGATGAATACACCAATTAAAACCCCTATGATTGTAGTGAATGCGAAACCTGCGATGGTACCGATACCACTGCTTCCTCTTGCAAATCCAACATATGCAAGTGGTAACATTGCAGCTATTAATGTTCCTGCAGATGCGAAGATAATGAATAATGCATTTTTAACGTTCATTTGGGTTCTAGTTCTTCTATGTCTTGTGTTTTCACTGTCGTGGTGCAATACCTCATCTGTAATGATGATCTGGTCGTCTACCCCAGTACCTACAGATGCGATTAAACCAGCGATTGCTGCAAGGTCTATATTCCAATGGATAATGGAAGCAACACCTAAGATAATTATTATCTCAGAAATTGTTGTAATTAAAATTGGGATTGCCAAGAATGCTCTTCTGTATCTAATGTATACAACCAATGCAATACCAAGTATGGCTAATAATCCTGCAATCAAAGCTCCTTGTGCAAATTGCTGACCTAATTCAGGTGAAACTGTATTGGAACCGATAGTGTGAATCTTTACAGGAAGTGAACCTGTTTTTAAAACAGTATAAACTGTATTGGATTCCTCTTTTGCAGTTTCAACGTCTGCTGCGCTGCCTGTAACTTCAACTTCCGCTACAGGTTCTCCACCAGCTAATTCTCCAGAGAGTTGTGGTGGATGGTCATCAATTTGCTTTCCATCCAGATACATCACTACTTCATGACCACCTTTTCCTTTAGCAAGTTCTGCAAATTTTTTAGCCCCTTCTGTTGTAAGTGTAAATGGCACATGCCACTCTCCACTATCTCCAACAACCGGTGCTTCAACTGAAGCCACATCGCTACCTGTAAGGACAGTCACATTATCAATTTTTGCTTCAAAGATACCTGGATTTCCAATCAGCCGCTCTACCTCTTCCGGTGTCTTTCCAGCCATTTCAACTATAACCATCTGGTCTCCGCTGGACCTTACCTTTACATCACTTACACCATAAAGGTTAAGCCTTTTATCTAAAACAGAGGTTACAACTTTCATTGTACTCTCATTAACTGGATGTTCAAGTTGCAATTGGATGGATGATCCACCTTTCAAGTCAAGACCTTGCTCTACACCTAAAAGAGCAATGCTTCCAATACTGATCAATAGGAATAATAAGAGGATAATTACTTGTCTGTCTTTAAAGAATTTAGATAAATCGCTTGCCATAATTATTTGCCTCCTTTTCCTTTTTTCTTTTTAGCCTTACGCTTATTGCCTTTAGCTTTTTGTTTTTTATTGGACTTCTTTTTTGGAGATTTTTCTGATTTCGGAACATTTTCGGAAGATTCTTCCATATTGTCTATTTTTTCCAATTCCTCTTGGATTTTAGACATCACTTCATCATCTTCAACTTCAGTTTTTCTCTTAAGTTTATCTTTAAGACTTAATTTGGATTCTTTTTCTGAGGTTTTATCTTTAGATTCAGAAGATTTATTCTTGCTTGAAGATGAACTTACATTGTATTTCTCTTGTTTTTTAGATTGTCTCCAATCAATGTAAGTCTTAAGAATTCCTAAGTTCATTAACCAAGTGGAAAGAATATCTCCAATCAATCCGATTACTAAAACTGCAGAAATATTGCTTAATGTAGTTGCTTCAGGCATGAGTATCTTGGTTACCACGAATAGGATTCCCATTGCAGCTATTGCCGCAAAGGACATGGTTAAACCGGTATACATAGCATTTTTAGCACGCTCTTCCACAGTTCCTTCTCTTCTTTTCAAAAGTCTGGTTGTAAGAAGAATATCTGTATCTACGCTGTACCCAATAAGCATTAATAATGCACCTACAGATGCAATTGACAATGGAATCTTGAATATTGACATTCCTCCAAGCGCAATGAGTATATCACACAAAGCTGCGAGGATAATTGCAACAGATGGTACAGGTTCTCTAAATACAACAAACACGGTAATTGCCATAAACAGGAATGCAAAAATCATAGCAACATAAATTTGTCCCATAGCTTCTTCACTTAATACTGGACCAATTTCATTATAGCCGATTACCTTTGCCTTTCCATTTATGGCGCTTGTAAATGTACTTGAATTGATATTGTTTTCCAATTCCACAGTAACCTTATTGTTTCCATTATTTGTGACTTTTATATTGTTGGTGTTCAATTTGGCATCAAGTGTGTCTTCCAATTCACTTGGAGTTACAGAACCTAATAGCTGTAATTCCGCTTGTGAACCTCCTTTTAAGTCAACACCTTGTTCTAAGCCGTGAAAACCTATAAGAACTAATGATAAAAGTGCAAGAATAATAGGAATCGCAATTAAGATCTTGTGGTTTTCCATCATTTTCTCTAACATTTTTCTTTTGCACCTAAAATATTTAATTTTTGATTTAATGATTTAGTATAAAAATTATTTTAATGATTGTTTATTCATTAAAAATTATACATTAATAAATTTCTAATTTATAGTATTAAATAGTTTGCTTGATTAATATTTTAATATTTGATTTAATTAGAAAATTGATATCAAATTGTTAAACACAGCATAAGTTAGTTAAAAAGTTTAAAATAATATAAAATTTAAGAATAAGTAAAAAAAGTAAAAAGATAGATTTAGTATAATGCTAAATCTAAAGTCATAAATAATCTGTCAGTATCTCTTTGGAGTTGAGCAAGACTTTTGTCTTTAGTCTTTAAGCTGAATTGTTGAACTACCCTTGCACCTCTTGCCCTAACTTTCATTTCCATTTTTTCTAAAGCGGATTCCCCACCGGAAGTGTTAGTTGTGGTAAACAATACAATGTCTTTTCCACGTAAGTCGCATCTGTCAATCAATGTGATGATTGCAGGAGTTGGATTGTTTGCCCAAGTAGGTGTGCCTATGTAAATGGTATCATATTCTTCTAAATCAAGAGTAGGCGGATAGATCTCTGTCTTGCTTTCTCTGAATGCATCGATAGTTGAAGTAAATCTATTTCTGATTCCATCACGTTTCTTCATATCCTTGATTTGACAGATATCGCACCTTAAATTAATTGCAAGTGTTTCTGCAACTACTTTTGTTTTTCCTCCATCTGAATAGTATAAAATTATTCTTTCCATAGTTTTTCCTCTTGAACTATTTTATAAAAAATAATCTATTTAAATATTTGCATGATTGTCAAATATTCAAATTCAGACTATTTTCAAGTTTTTTCAAAATTTTATTATGGATGCATTCCAAAGAAGTCCAAACCGGTTTTCTCATCAAATCCGCACATGATGTTCATGTTGTGAACAGCTTGTCCAGATGCTCCTTTAACTAAGTTGTCAATCGCTGAAATGATGACCAATCTGCCGGTTTCATCTATTTCAAAGCAACCGATTTGAGCATAGTTTGATCCTCTTACACTGCTTAAGCGTGGAATTTCTCCATCTTCCAAGATTTGGATGAATGGTTCCCCTTTATAGGTTTCCTTATAGATGTCTAACACTTCTTCACTGGTGACATCTGCACCATCAACTAAGAAACAATGGTTAGTTGTAAGTATTCCTCTGATTACTGGCACCAAATGAGGTGTGAAGGAAACTTTGACATCTGAAAATGCACCAAGTTCCTGTTGGATCTCAGGCATGTGTCTATGTTGGGTTACTTTATAAGGATTTACATTGTCTCCAATGTTTGGATAATGGGTTGATGCAGCAGGATTTACTCCAGCACCGCTTACTCCAGTTTTGGAATCGAAGATCATTCTATCTGCAAGTTTAGCTTTTGACAATGGGTATCCTGATAGGATAGCGCCAGTTACAAAGCATCCAGGGTTAGCAAGCAATGTTGCCTTTTTGATTTCTTCTCTGTGGATTTCAGGAAGTCCGAAAACCCCTTTCAAGTCAGAAGTATGTTCAATTCCATACCATTTTTCATAAACGTCAATGTCATTGAATCTGTAATCTCCACTTAAGTCAATGACTTTAGCTCCAGTATCGAGTAAATCTGGCACGATTTTCATTGAAGCTCCATGTGGAGTTGCTGTAAATATGATGTCTGCATCCAATTCGCTTGGCTTTTTGTTTCTAAATACTAAATCAGTCCCTCTAATATGTGGGTGAACTTTATGAACTGGAGTTCCTTCAAACTGTCTTGAAGTTATATCCACGATTTCAACTTCTGGATGAGCAGAAAGAAGTCTGATTAATTCTCCTCCAGTATATCCGCTTCCACCTACAATTGCTACACTTACCATTTTTACACCTTGATTTTATTGTTTTTTGTTTTAAGTAATTATCAATTTAATTATTATCAATAATTTTTTTATTATCAGTCATCGTTGATTACATTGCTGCAATCCAAGTTTTTCTCTTCCAATTCAGAGTGCTTGATTCTATTGATTATCTTACAGGTACTGTCGAGATCTCCTGTTCTGTACTCTTTAACCCTTTTAGCTACAGCTTTGATTCCTCTTTTATCCAGTTGTTCCTGAAGCTTTGCAATGTCATGATTTTGGTCAGAACCGATAGCTATTATGTCAGGTTGAATTTCCTCTACAATCTTGAACATATCTCCATCATAACCAATGTACGCTTCATCAACGGGCTTGAGATATTTGATCATTTCTAATCTTTGATTCTCATCAATAACAGGAATTCTCTTTTTCTTCTTAACAGTTGAATCTCTTGCTATTACAACTACAAGGACTGCATCTTCTCCACCTAATTCCTTTGCTTTTTCAAGATACAATCCATGCCCTGGATGCAATAAGTCAAATGCTCCTGTTGCCATTACTTTCATATTTTGTCTCCATTTTAAAATATAATATTTTATAAGAATAAAAATTTTTTAGTTATTTCTTTTAATTTTATAATTTAATTCTAATTTTTAGATTTATTTTATATCTTGGTATTCCAAAGCATCAACAAGATTTATTTTGTCTTTGTATAATGCAGAACCGATTACAACTCCCTTTGCACCGGTTGTTTGGAGTTGCTTTAGGTCATCCAAGCTTGTAACGCCTCCAGAGTATACAACTGGAATGTCTACAGAGTTTACAAGGTCTATGACAGGATCCACATAGAATCCACCAAGCAATCCTTCCACATCAACATTTGTAAACAATATGCTTCCTGCACCAAGATTTTGGAATTCTTTGCTTATTTCAGTTGCAGACTTGTCTATCTTTTCCTGCCAACCTTTTATGACAACCTTGTTGTCTTTGCTGTCAAGGGAAATCATTACCCTTTCACTGCCATATTCATCAGATAGTTTAGTTATTGTTTCTGGGTTCTTGATTCCCATGGTTCCAATAATCAATCTATCAATATCAAGGTTGAGCAACTCTTCTGCATATTCAATGCTTCTTATGCCCCCTCCAAGTTGAATGGGAACGCTTACTTCATCAAGCACTTTCTTAATTGTTTCAATGTTTGTTGTGCTTTCAAGTGCACCGTCAAGGTCAATAACATGAACAACTTCTGCACCTAAATCTTCCCATTTTCTAGCAACCTTTTCAGGATTTTCAATAATTACCTGTTCGGTTCCAGGTTCCCCTTGCACTAACTGTACGCATTTTCCATTCTTAATGTCTACAGCAGGCATAATTAGCATTTTATTATCTTGAAATGACATTTTGATTCCTTTTTAAATCTTTGAATTTATAATTTGAATTATTAACAATTATAATATTATAATATATTCACTTTATATTATTAATTTATTTCTTATTTTATACTTTTCTCATATGGAATTTAGTTCTTCTTTTTCAATAATCTCATAAAGTTTGTGCTGATTTTAACAAAACATTTATATATGATGTAAAATAATTATTACATATGTAATGTATTTTTTACAAAAGTAAATAATTTTTGACAAAAGTAAAAAATTAATTACATATTTCTAATTTCCTCCTTTGATTATTTTGTGCACATAATATTCAAATAAATTTAGAAAAAATTATTTCTTCAATTATAAAAAGTTTGAAAAAATTCATTTAAAATTATTGTTTATTATAATTTATTATTATTTTATTATCAAAGGTGATATGATGACTGATTATGTTATTGAAACAACTAACTTATCCAAAAGGTATTCAGAAAACTTAGTTGTGAATTCCATAGATGTGCATGTGGAAAAGGGAAAGATCTATGGCCTTTTAGGTAAGAATGGGGCTGGAAAAACCACAACCATGTGTATGCTTCTAAACCTTGTGCATCCAAGTGGCGGGGAGATTCTTCTCTTTGGGAAAGATCCTAAAAGATATGCAAGAGATGTTTATTCTAACATAGGTTCAATTATAGAGACTCCTGGATTCTATGAGAATTTAACCGCTTATGAAAATTTAGAAATCATTGCTCGGCTTCGAGGAAACTATAATCCTCTAAATGTCAAGATGGTTTTGGAGATGGTTAATTTGGACCATGAAAAGAGCAAGCAATTCAAGGATTTTTCATTGGGAATGAAACAGCGCTTAGGAATAGCAGCTGCAATTATGCATAATCCTGAATTGTTGATTCTTGATGAACCTATTAATGGCCTTGATCCATTTGGAATTAAGGAAATCAGAGATTTACTTAAAAAGCTATCTTGTGATTATGGTGTGACAATCCTGATTTCAAGCCATATCCTAAGTGAAATAGAAAACATTGCTGATGTAATTGGATTTATGGATAATGGCGTGTTAATAGATGAGATAAGTCGAGAAGAGCTTCACAATAGATTAAACAAATTCGTTGAATTTGAGGTTTCAGACATTGATCTTGCAATTGACCTCATGAATAAAACAGGAATGAAGGAAAATGTAGATTATTGCTTTAAACGTAATTTAAGCGAATATATTGATGATTTGGATTCTAATAAAAACAGTGATGGGGTGATTATTGGCGGTACCATTCATTTGCTTTCCAATTTGGATTTAAGGGATGAGTTCAATAGCTTGTTTGTAAGTTCTGGAATCAAAGTCAGAAAAGTGAATCTATGTGAAGAGAACTTGGAAGAGTTCTTTACAAGAATAATTTCCAACACTTAGAAAA
Organism: uncultured Methanobrevibacter sp.; assembly: GCF_902784195.1. Taxonomy (NCBI): domain Archaea; kingdom Methanobacteriati; phylum Methanobacteriota; class Methanobacteria; order Methanobacteriales; family Methanobacteriaceae; genus Methanobrevibacter; species uncultured Methanobrevibacter sp. Next base: position 123,865 of record NZ_CACZTX010000009.1, on the reverse strand, counting down.
TTTAATCTTATATGTTATTCTTAATTTATTATTTTTATTAATAAGGTGATTAGATGCTTACTTTTATAAAAATGGAATTTTTAAAGCTAAAGAGATCAAAGATATTCTTATTGAGCATACTTATGGCAGCATTGCCTTCAGTTTTAATGTTCATTGCAACATTTGCTTTTGATGAAACACAAAGCTTTGATGCTTTATTCTCCACTGTGAATATGTATATGTCTGCATTGTTTGCAATTCTTTTGTTTTCAATAATAATTTCCTACCTTTTTGGAAGGGAATACAATGAACATACATTAAAGACTATGCTGACTGTTCCAATATCCAGAGGAAAATTCTTGATTTCCAAATATGTCATGTTCCTAATTTGGATTTTAATCTTAACAGTGGTGACAAGCATATCAACTCTTGCATTTGGTTTTGTAGCAGGACTTAGTGGATTTTCATTGCAGCTATTCATTAATAGTTTTGCAGAATTGCTATTTGCAAATGTATTGTTGTTCCTGACATTTTCCCCATTTGTGTTCATTTCATTGTTCATTACAAATATGGTTCCTGCAATGGTTGGTGGTGCAACATTGACTTTAGTTAATCTATTGGTTCATGGTCAAAGTTGGGCTCCATATGTCCCTTGGGCATGTCCTTATCTGATTTCATCAGGGGAGATAGCAGACTATAGCGTAAGTATGATGATTCCATATGGTGTAATCTTAGCTACTTTCATAATTGGAATAACTGTTTCATATATTTACTTTACAAAAAAAGATGTTCCTCTTTAAATTAATTAATTTAATTAAATTGTTTAAATAAATTAAACGCCTCATAACTAAAAAAGATGTTATTCTCTCAACCTCTTAAATTTTAAAACATCTTTTTTAGTTTTCTTTTTTTAAGATTTTAATTTAAAATAAGTAAATTTTAGATTTCATGAAATTACATGAAATCAAAAAATGAATTAAAATGGTTCTTCAGTAATTTTCCTTGAAATTCTTTAGTAATCTGGAAAATATTGAAATATTTGATGGCGGTTGCTCTATTTCCTCTTTTTTAAACCATTTCGCTTTGGTGATTTCATTTTCATCTACCTTGATTTCACCAGACTTGTATTTGCAGATGCAACCGATCATCAAGGAGTTTGGGAATGGCCAGGATTGGCTTCCGAAGTATTGGACATCCTCAACTTCAATTCCAACTTCTTCCATAACCTCTCTTTTGACAGCTTCCTCAACGCTTTCTCCAGCTTCCAAGAATCCTGCAATCAAAGCATATCTTGGATATTCATGGTATGAGTGTCTTGCCATCAAAATCTTTTTGGTTGGATTTCCATTTTCATCAAGGTCTTCATCATCTTCTTTGATGATAGTGGTAATTATTGCAGGGCAAATCCTTGTAAAGCTTGTAAATCCACATTCAGGGCATACTTTAGCCATTTCCACATCAGATGTAACTGTCTTTGCACCGCATCTTCCACAATATTGGTGGTTGTTTTCCCAATCGATGATTTGAATGGCTCTTCCACTAAGATAATAGGTTTCTTCGTTAATGTCAAAAACTTCATAAAGATTGATGAATTTTAAATTGATCTCTTCATTCTCTTCCTTAAAAGCTTCAATGTCAAAGTCTTCAGCGAGTTCAACTGCATAAGCGTCCTTAAGGTAAAATTCTCCAAAGTAAATGCAGTTTTTAACATCCTCTTCATGGATGTCAATTTCATTCAAGTCCTTGAGTAATGGAAGTTGATTGTCAATCAATAGAAGATTTCTGTCACTGAATATGAAATAAAATTTTTTTTCAGTATCTTTAGCTTTAAGACCTATTTTATAATTATCATATAAGCTTAGTGATTCCTTTGTATCGTGTTGTGTTTTCATATTTTATAATATGTTATTTTAGTTTATATTTTTAATTATTGAGACTCGATTTTTTTTAACAAATAGCTAAATATTTATATTTTTAATAAAAAAATTAATAATAAAATTATAATACAAATTGTATTAGTAATTAAAATTGTTATAAAAGTATACTCAAAATTATTATTTTTGTGATTGTTATGAAACGAACTGCTTTAAAGATTGCTTACATTGGAACTCACTTTCATGGATTTCAAAGACAGCCTGATGTAAGAACCGTTGAAGAGGAATTGATTTATCATCTTAGAAAATTGGGATACATTGATGATTTAAAGGCTTCAAGGTTCAGGATAGCTGGAAGAACAGATGCTGGAGTTCACAGTCTAGGAAATGTAATAAGCTTTCAAAGCGAGAAGGAGGTTCGTGTCAATCAGATAAACAACAGCTTGCCCGAGGATATTCAGATAATTGCTTGGGCACCGGTTAGATTTGGATTCAAGCCAAGATATGCCCAAATGCGCTGGTATCGTTACATCCTTTTTGAAGAGGATTTGGATATTGATCTCTTAAGGCAGACTGCAGAGGTATTTAAGGGAACTCATAACTTCACTAATTTTACAAAAAGAAAGCAGAAGACAACTGAAAGAACAATTGAAGATATCAAAATATCCTGCCCAACAATAAATGAGGATGATAAGAATAAGAACAATAATTTTGCTCATTTAAATAAAACGTATAGCCCTATTTTTGTAGACATTTATGGTGAAAGCTTCTTATGGAATATGGTCCGTAAGATGATGAGAGTTTTCCTGGATGTAAACTATGGAAAGCTAACTCTTGATGATGTAAGAGGATTGCTGGATCCTGAAGAAGATGAACCAAGAGCATACATCAAGGTTGTAGAGCCTGAAAATCTAATTTTAATGGACATTGAATATGATGGAATAAGATTCAGATATGATGACTATGCATGCGAGAGATTCAGAAGATATCTGGTAGATAATCTCTTTGATTTGCAAAAGACCTATTCCGTTAGTGAATCCATGCTAAAAAGTTTAGAAAGTTTAACTGATAGTGAAAAATAGATTTTTATTTTATTTTTTATTATTTTAAAAAGATTATAAAAATAGAAATTTCTTATTAATTAAAGTGGATTAATTAATAAGAAAATATTGAAAAAATTTTTTAATTTAAATTAAGGTGTGTTTTAACTCAACAAACCTACTAAAATAGCGCTTAAAGCCCAAACAACTATTGCAACGATTATAATGTATTTTGCATGTTTTTGGTAGAATGGGTCTTCTTTTTTTACAAAGTATAATACTACTCCTGCAATTAAACCTAATAAAGGTATGAATATAGCAAGAAGATATCCAACAATTACAATTACTTTATCTATTGTTTCAGCCATTTCACATCCTCCATAATTTTTAAAGAATAATTTACATTATCCTTTGTTAATAATATTTTTTTAGAAACCAATATATTAAATTTTTTATTTTTTATCATTTTTTTAGCTATTTTTATTAATTTTTTCTGAATTATATTCATTTTTTAAAAAATTTGTTAGATATTATTCTAAATAAATATGATTCTCTTTTAATTTATCTATGATAAGTTTCATGGATTTCTTTTCCTTTTCATTTCCAACTTTTTGACAGACTCTATTAAGCTCTTTCATGTGAGTCCAAATGATATCCTGTTTATCCTTATATTTATGGTCAAATCTGCAGTAATAAACCAAGCTTTCTATAACGGCATTCATAGCTCTGTTTAAAGGAACAATCTCGTTATTATCACTAATGTAAATGTCTTCCACTTCACAAGTCACTACATTTCCAATTCCATTGTTGTAGTCATTCTCTCTTTTCTTCTCTATTGTCTTTACAACATGAGCCTTAAAGAATCCTAATGAGTCCTTTATCATAGGGAATTCATTGAACTCTCCAAAATACTCTTCTTCCAGTTCTCCAAGAGTAGAATAAGTAAAAATAAGTGGGTCTTTTGTAATGTTCACAATCAATTCCCCATTTTCCATAATGTTTAGATGGGTGTGAACACAATTGTCCAAATGAATGACAACATGATTTGAATCCTTGCAGATAACTCCTATTGGGGCAGCATTTTTAACTTGGTCATTACTTTGCGTGGTGACAATTGTTTCATAGAGCTGTCCCTTAAACATGTTTAATGATTCTAAATTTTCTGCCTTTTTATAGTGTTTATTGTTTATGATCAGTTCTTGGTTCATATTTGCCCTCAATAATTATTTAAACATTTTAATTATATATTTTTTATTTTTTCATTTTTTATTTTTCCAATATGAATTAAATTAATATTTTTTAAAGGAAACTGCTATCACTTAAAGATATTTATTAAAAATTAATTAAACTATATATTATTTAAAGAACATAACTTTATATAATATAAATTAATAAAGAATTTTTCAAAACCAAATAATCGATTTTAATTAAATTATCAACTAACTTATAGGATGTTTAAAAATGAAAATAGCTATTGTACTTGGAACAAGGCCTGAAATAATCAAAATGGCTTCCGTCATGGATGAGATTGAAAAGAGAGGCCATCAATTGCTTTTGATTCACACTGGTCAGCACTATGACAAGGAAATGTCTGAAAATTTCTTCATTGACTTGAAATTGCCTACCCCTAACTATAACATTCATGTTGGATCAGGTTCACATGGAAAGCAGACTGGCAAAATGATGGAAGGTATTGAAGAGGTTCTCTTAGATGAAAAACCTGATATCCTGCTTGTACAGGGAGATACAAATGCAGTGCTTGCAGGTACACTTGTTGCAAGCAAATTGCACATTCCAGTAGGTCATGTGGAAGCGGGGCTTCGTTCTTTTGATGAGACTATGCCCGAAGAAATCAACAGGCTTGCTGCAGACATATGTTCCAAACTATACTTTGTTCCAACTGAAGAGTCTGCAATTAACCTTGCTATGGAAGGAATTTCAAGAAAAAGAATATTCATTACTGGAAATACTGTAGTGGATGCATGTTTCAGAAACCTTGAAATATCCAAAAGCAGAAAAATAGAGGAATACGATGAGGGTCTCGCTGAACTTGATATTGACAATATGGAAAACATCCTTACCCTAACAATGCATAGGGCAGAGACAGTTGATGATAAGGAAAGACTAACAAATATCATAGAAGCTTTGGAGGAACTTGATGACATGAACATCATCTTCCCAATTCATCCAAGAACCAAGAAGACAATGGAGAACTTCGGCTTGTTTGATAGATTAAATGACCTCAAACATGTTCATATCATAAAACCAGTCGGTTATCTTGACTTCCTTCTTCTCATTTCAAAATCCACAATTATCCTAACAGATTCTGGAGGACTTCAAGAGGAAGCGATCACTCTTGATGTACCTGCACTTACCTTAAGGTACAATACTGAAAGGCCTGAAACCGTAACTGCAGGTGGAAACATCCTTGTAGGTTCCGATAAGGAAGTCATACTTGAAAATGCAAGAAGAATTTTGGATGATGAAGAGTTTGCAAATAAGATGAAATCCGCTAAAAACCCATATGGAATGGGAAATGCAGCAGAGCTAATGATTAAAATCATAGAAGATGCAGATAAAAATGATAACTTAAAAATGGAAGCTCCTGATGAAGTGATGTCAAGCTTTACAAGAAAGATGAAAGTCATTGATGAGGCTATAAGTGTGAATGAGTTTGAGAAAAACAACAATTCATTGATTAAGATTGCTTTTGACGGTGAAGAAATTAAATTCCCTTATGATGATTTGAATTTAAATGGATTAACAATTATCTATGAGGATTATGCTAATTAAGGTGGCAATATGCTTAATTTAAAAGATGTGAATGATGATTCAATATTGGTGTTTGAATACTTTACTGCTTCTGGCGTAGAAGATTTATCAATAGTTTCAGAAGCTGTAGAGTTGATAAGATCACTTGTAACTGATTTGAAGGATGAGGACATTTTTGTTTTGCTTGCAAAACAGTTTGAAAACATCTTTGATGACTTTGACTTTGATATAAAAACTGTAGTTATTGAAGAAGCTCTTGACGATTGGATTGAAAGGGAAGCTTATGTATTTGATAGGGCAATGTTCATTGCTGCTGAAAATGACAATAACCTATACAATTTAACTAAATTGCTTGAATCCAAGGATATAAAGGTTTACGGCAGTGACCATTTTGCTGTGAACCTTGCATCTGACAAATATGAAACCTTTGATTATTTGGCGAATAGGATTCCTCAGCCAATGACATATAATATTCTCTTGAACAAGAAAACCTATTGGAAAAGGGCTATTCAAATCTTCTTTGACACCATCAATGGGGATTATGGTGATGGAAGCAATGACAATGCAGTTCCTATAATGCAAAAGCCTAAAGACATTCCAGTGTTGGATAATTCAGATAGGGATGTAGTTAAAGAGAACAAGCTCATTGCAAAGCCACGTTTTGGTGTGGATTGTGATGATATCAAGATAATTGCATCTAAAAGGGATATTGATGACTTGGAGGAAATTTATGGTGAAGGTTCCAGATTCATCGTTCAGCCATACATTGAAGGTGACGTTTGCAGTGTCTGTCTAATCAGTGATGGCAAGGAAGCTCTTCCTATAAGCTTGAATAAGCAAATCGTTGAAATCGATGAAAATGGTGGAGAATATCTTGGAGGATATGTTCCTTATGAGCATCCCCTTAAGGATAAGGTCTTTGATTATGCAAAAAAGGCATGTGAATATGTTCCAGGTCTAAAAGGTTTTATAGGAATTGATTTTATAATTGAAGATGATTACATTTATCTTTTGGAGATAAACTCCAGATTCACAACTTCCTATGTGGGACTTCAAAAAATCATAAACATCAATATTGCTAAAACAATCATTGATTTGATTGATAAAAAGATAGGTGTTGAAAATATTGGCGAAATAACTTATAGTTCTAAAGCAAGCTTCTATAAGAATGATGATGGAATTTTAGAAATAAAATTGGAAAAATAAATAATGAAAATAATAATGAAAATTAGTTTTCAAATATTATGAATTTTAGGAAAAAATAGGGGAAAATTATACTTATTTGGTGATAATGTGAAAATAGCAGGTTTTGATATCGGTGGTGCAAATACCGATTTGGCAATTGTGGAATATGAAAATGGTGAAATAAAGGATATTCAAACTGTATTTGAATACTTACCTATGTGGTCTCAAAATGAGAGATTGGGAAATGTCTTATACGATTTGATAGAAAAGATTTGTCCAGTTGATGAGATAGATGCTGTAGGAATTTCCATGACTGCAGAGTTAGTTGATGCTTTTGAGACAAAGGCACAAGGAGTGTTGGATATTGCAACCACATGCGAAAAGCTCTTTGACTGTCCTGTTGCGTATATCGGTACAGATAAGGTATTGTCACTTGCTGAACTCATTGCAAACCCTATTGAAGTTGCAGCTGCAAACTGGATTGCCACTTCACACATTGTTGCCGAAATTGAAAAGGATTGCATTTTTGTAGATACTGGAAGCACAACCACAGACATCATTCCAATCAAGGATGGAAAGGAATGTGCTAAGGGCAGAACCGATTTTGAAAGATCCTCTACTGGTGAGCTTGTCTATACAGGAACATTAAGAACCAATTTAACAAGCTTTGTAGATTCAATTCCCCTTAATGGAGAAACCTACAGGGTTGCTTCAGAACTTTTTGCAATAACTGCTGATGTTTATAATGTCCTTGATTTGATTAAAGATGAGGATTATGTTTGCGCTACCTGTGATGGTGCAGGTAAATCTAAAGAGGAATCTGCAAGAAGAATTTCAAGAGTTGTCTGTGCAGATTTGGATATATTGTCAATGGATGACATTAAGGAAATGGCAGATTATATTCATAAGGAGCAGGTTAAGCAAATAGCTGCAGGCCTTAAGGAAGTTTCAGATAGGGAAGGATTGGATAAAGTGATTGTAACTGGTCTTGGAAAAGACATTTTATGTGCTGAAGCAGCTAAGCTCTTAGGTCTTGATGTAAAGTCCATGGGGGACTTTTACAGTGATGATGAGTGTACAGTAGCTCCAGCTATCGGTACTGCAATCATGATGAAAAATTATTTAGATTAAATTCTTAATAAATTCTTAAAATTCTTTATAAATTCTTTATAAATTCTTAGCTAAATTTCTAGATAAATTTCTTTATAAATTTTTTACATTTAGTTAAATTTCGTGATATTATGGGTAAAAAGGCTAGAATCATCATAATTAGTTTAATAATTATTATCGCAGTTATTTTAGGATTTTTCGTTTTAACTGAAGGCAGCAGTGAAATTATAGGTGAGAATAATTTAGGCAGTGTAACTAAGGTCAATTATACTCATTCAGAGGATACAACTGTGAAAATCGCAGTTGTTTCAGGTATGCATTCAAGAGAAAAACTTCATAAGTTCATTCTCCCTCTAGTTTGCAGAGCCTTCGCATTTTCTCATGGTGATGTGGAAGTCATAAACTATCAGGTTAAGGTAACAGATTCTCCTGAGGACTTTAATCGAGGCAGAGCCAATGGGGAGTCCCTTGTTCATGATTATGTAGTTAGCGATGTGGCTAAATTAAATCCTGATTTAGTCATTATAGGTCATGACCATGAGCCAAGCTATGGGGCAGGATATTATATAGCAACCCCTACAATGGATAATGCATCTGTGGATTTGGCTGAAGAAGTGACAAGTGATATTGGGTTTAACTATTATAAAAGAAATAAGACAAGGCCTGCAAAAAGTACATCTATCAAAAAGGTAGACACTCCTTTAGTTGAAACTGGAACCCTTGTATTCGTTTATGAAATTCCTGAAACAGATACAAAAACATTAGCATTTGTAGGATCCTATAGGCTGTTGGAGGCTTCCTATAATCATTTGATTAATAATAAGTGAAATGGGTTTTAAGTGAACAAATAATTGTTGACTCAATACCCAATAAATTACCCATAAGTTTATATGCTTAAATTTATTAATAATTAAAAATATAGTTTTAAATGAGAAATAACGAATTTATTTTATTTTGAGGCAAATAATGGAAATTGAAATTTTTAATTTACTGATTGCTGTTGCAGGTGCAATATATTTTATGCTACCTGCTTATGTCGCTAACCTTAGCGGTCTTGCATTCGGTGGAGGAACACCAGTTGACGGTGGAAAGGAATGCAAGGATGGGCGTAGGCTTATTGGTAATGGTGTAACATGGAAAGGCCTAATAAATGGTACAATTCTTGGGACCATTGTTGGTGGAGTATTGGGAATTATCGGTACCTTTTATGGAGATTTAAGTGTCTTGACTGGTGGGATAATAGATCTTCCAGTTTATGGTAGCATAACCGGTGGTTTAATCTTAGGATTCCTAATGGCTTTCGGTGCATTGTTAGGAGATTTAGTTGGAAGTTTCATAAAAAGAAGGATTGGCCTTCAAAGTGGAGAGCCAGCTCCTATTATGGACCAATTGGATTTCGTAGTAGGTGCATTGATTTTAAGCTTATTGGTCGTTAAGATCAGCTGGGAATTTTTCATTATAGTTGCTGTTTTAACTCTTATTTTGCATTTAGGCTCTAATATGATTGCTTATTTGCTTGGAATTAAGGATGTTTGGTATTAGTTCTGTGTTTATTAGTCCTGTATTAAAGTCCTTTTTTCTATTTTTTAACTATTTTTCTATTTTTGTTTTTTAACTTTTAATCTATCATTACCTTTCTTAATGATTTATTCTATTTTTAAATTATTCATCATCAAAAATATCAACTAATGGCTTTTGCTCATTTGTTTTAATGATTGGAGTTTCCTCTCTTTTTTTACCTTTCTCATCTCGTTTCTTAAATCTCCAACCATATTCCTTAAGCTCTTTTTCACGAACTCCATATTTGTTTGCTACCCATCTTAATCCGTGTTCCTCAACTTCCGATTTGACATCTTCTGGGTCGTTGAATGTTATTGGGTCTATGCTTTCGTAATATTCAAGGACTTTTAAAATTCTGTTATTAGGTATGTTATTTGCTTTAATCCATTCACTTAATTTCATGCCATGCACCTAAATTCTTTAAAATATGTTTTCTTAATTATATATTATTTAAACTGATTTATAAAACTTTAATATGGATTTCATTATCTGGTTATATTTTTTGCCATATCATTCAGTGTTTCATTGAATTATTTATCTGTCATTTTTTCAGTTCTTATGCTATTTTATATATTAAGTTTAAATATTAAAAAGGATATATTAAATATATCATGTTAATGTAAGTTTTTTAAAAGCTTAGTTCAGTTTACTATTTTTAGTAATGAGCTTTTTATTAAACTATTGTTTAGGAATACTAACTTTAAGAATTATATTTACACAGATCATGGATTAAAAAAATCAATTGTGGTGAAAAGATGCATATTAAAAATACAACTAGTTTATGTCCTATATGCCTTAAGCCTTTAGATGCGGAGGTCTATGAAGAGGACGGAAGAGTCTGGATTAAAAAAGAATGTCCAGAACATGGGGAGTTTAATAATACTTATTGGAGTGATGCAGAGTTATACAACAGAATTGATCAAGTTGACCCAATCACTCAAGACTTGGAAAATCCTATGGTGGAAAAAGTTGCAAAATGTCCTTCAAATTGTGGTATTTGTTCAGAGCACGAATCTTACACAGTTTTAGGATTAATTGATGTGACAAACAGATGCAATTTGAAATGCCCTATCTGTTTTGCTAATGCAGCAACTTCCAAGAAATTATTTGAACCTACTCAAGATGAAATCCGTCAAATGCTCAGGAACTTAAGAAGTGAAAAGCCTGTTCCTGCACCAGCTATTCAATATGCTGGTGGTGAACCTACTGTAAGAAAAGATTTGCCTGATTTAATCAGAATGGCTAGGGAAGAAGGATTCAATCATACTCAAATAGCTACCAATGGTATAAGAATTGCTAAAAAAGAAGGCTATGCTCAAGAATTAAAAGATGCAGGATTAAACACTGTTTACTTACAATTTGATGGTGTTACTGAAGAGCCTTATTTAATTGCAAGAAGCAAAAACCTATTGGATGTTAAATTGGAAGCAATTGAAAAATGTAGAGAAGCAGGTTTAGGTGTTGTAATTGTACCTACCGTTGTAAAAGGTGTTAATGACCAGCAAGTTGGAGACATTATCAGATTTGCTATTGAAAACATTGATATTATTCATGGTGTCAATTTCCAACCTGTATCATTCTCTGGAAGAACTCCATCTGACCAAGTTGAAGAGCAAAGAATCACAATTCCTGACTTCTTGAACTTAGTTGATGAACAAACTGAAGGTCAAATCTCCAAGGATGATTTCTATTCAGCTACATCTGTACAACCTGTATCTGAATTTATTGGAGCTTTAAGAAATGAAGAACCTCCAGTAACCTTAAACTGTCATCAACACTGCGGTTCAGCTACTTACATATTCATTGAAGATGGTAAAATCATTCCTATTACAAGATTCATTGATATTGATAAGTTCTTAGTGTTCTTAAACAAATACACTGAAAAATTGGAATCCGGTTCATTTGCAATCAAGTCCAGAATTTTTGCTAGTGCTACTAAAAACTTCAATAAAATCTTTAAGGAAGAAGAGGCACCATCTGGATTGGATATGAAAAAGATTATTTTTGATATCTTTAAAGATCAATCTTATGATGCTTTAGGTGAATTCCATGTAAATTCATTACTCATTTCATGTATGCATTTCATGGACCCATTCAACTTCGACACTGATAGGGTAAAAGACTGTGTTATTCACTATGCAGTGCCTGATGGAAGAGTCATTCCATTCTGTACCATGAACTCCATTTACAGACAAGGCATTGAAGATGAATTCTCAGTTCCATTAACTCAGAAAATGACTGAATTCAATGACAAGACTGGAAAAGAAGAGGAAGATGAAGATTAGATAATCTTCATTGTTTTTTAAATTCTTTTCTTTTTTTATTAAATTCATTTCTTTTTTTATCAAATTCTTTTATTTTTCTATTTTCATTCTATTTTTTTATAATTTTTTAATTAGTTTCTATTTTAGGATATCTTTCATTTGGTTTATATTTTAGGATATTTTTTTATTTCATTTCATTTTTTTCTATTATTCTATAATTTTTCAATTTTTAGTCTTTTTTCTATTTTTTCTTACATTATTTTCTAATTTTAAGCCATTTTTATAAAAATTTTTCAATAAGTTTATATAATAAAATTAATATATTAATATTGAAATATTTAAGTTTGTTAAATATTGTAATTTAATTAAAATTATAACATTTGATATTTGGAGTTAATGGGATAAATTGAAATTTTTTATCTTTTCCATTATTGAATAGTATAAAAATGGTCGTGAAATTATGATTATTAGAGCACCTTCAAGATTACATATGTCTCTTATTGATTTAAACGGGTCATATAAGAGAATTGATGGTGGTATAGGTCTCGCACTTAGCGATCCACAATTTGTTTTAGAAAGTGAAGAAACCAATGAAAAAGGATTTACCTTAGAATTTGCTGATGGCATTAGAGAGGATTCCAGAGAGGAATGTTTAGAAAAGATTCCAAATGCTGCAGAAAAAATTGCAAAGATTTGTGATATTGAATCTGGATTCCATTTTAAAGTTTTAGAAGCATACCCTGCTCATTCAGGATTAGGTTCCGGTACTCAAATTGCAGTTTGTACCGCTCACTTAATGACTGAAACTGCAGGACTTAAATTTACAAGCAGAGAATTAAGTACTATGGTCGGCAGAGGAGGAACCTCTGGTATTGGTACTTTTGCACATGACTTAGGCGGGTTTATTGTTGATGGGGGACACAGTTTAGAAGAAAAGCCGGGATTCTTGCCATCTTCTGCATCTAAAGCAAAACCTGCTACATTGATTGCAAGATATGAGTTCCCTGAAGAATGGAACATCTTGCTTGCTATGCCTGAAGTGGAAGAGCATATGCATGACCAACAGGAAGTAAATGTTTTCCAAACATACTGTCCAATTCCAAAAACTGAAGTTGAACAGGTTTCACATTTAATCTTAATGAACTTGCTCCCATTCTTGCTTGAAAAGGACATTGTTAACTTCGGTTGGGCAATCAAGGAACTTCAAAAAGTTGGTTTCAATAAACTTGAACACAGTTTAGACCCACATTACTTGCCTACTATGCAAGCGCTTGACGATGCAGGAGCTTATGGTACTGGTATCAGTTCATTCGGCCCTACCTTATACACTGTCTTCGATGATGACAATAAGGATATCGTAAAGGCAGCTGAAGAGATTGTAGGTAAGGATAAGGTAAAAGTAACCAAAGCACAAAACCATGGTTATGTAATTGAAAAATAGTTATCCTAAATCGTAACTATTTTTTATTTTTTTAATTATTTTTTGAATTTTATTAAATTTTTATATATGTAGTGAATACTATGGCTGAAATTAAAGGAAAGGTTTGGAATTTTGGAGATAACATTGACACAGATGTCATCATTCCCGGAAGATATTTAAGAACATTCAATCCAAAGGATTTGGCAGAACATGTTCTTGAAGGAGAAAGAGCGGATTTCACCAAAAATGTAAAGCAAGGTGACTTGATACTTGCTGGTGAAAACTTCGGATGCGGTTCTTCAAGGGAACAGGCTCCAGTGGCTATCAAGGCAGCAGGAGTTGAAGCAATCATTGCAAAATCATTTGCACGTATCTTCTATAGAAATGCAATCAACATAGGTCTTCCTGTTGTGGTTGCAGACATTGAAGCAGATGATGGCGATATCGTATCAGTTGATTTGGAGCATGGAATCATTGTCAATGAAACTAAAAACATTGAAGTGGAATTCCAAGCTTTTGAAGAATTCATGATAAATATATTGTCTGATGGTGGTCTAGTTAAACATTATTTAAAAGAAAAAGAATAAGTTTAATTAAATTGATTGGTGATATATTTAAACCAGTGTTGTTCTGGTAAACTATTTATTAAATCAATCAAACATTTATTTTAAAGGATATCATTTTGAAATATATCTTTCTTTTATTTTTTACTTAAGATTTTTTAGAAAAATTATATTATTTCATATTTTTGTGATGATTTTTTTTAAATCGAAATGATCTTTTAAAATTAATTTTTTTAAAATTAATTATGATTAATACATAAGTTTATAATTAACTTAATCTATAATATTATAATAATCAAAATAATTTATTAATTAAAATTAATGACATAGCTATTTTTAATTATTTTCTTAATTTTTCAAGTCATGAAAAATTAATATGTTTTAATTTATTATTTTTATTGAGATTTCAAATTTTAGATAAATTTTTAGCTGTGTTTTTAATGAAAAAAAACAGAAGATAACGAGGTGAAAATATGGTTTGTCCAGTTTGCGGATCTGATGAAGCAGTCATTTTAAAGAATAAGCTTATCAAAGGCAAAAATAAGGAAATTAGAGAATTCCTATTGAAATGTGATGAATGCGGATCTGTTTATAATGAAAGAATTTCTCAGGATAACCCAAAACCATTCAGATTAATCATTAGTGAACATGAAGATACTCATAAGATATTCATTGACTTATTCCCTGATGAACAACTTGTTGTTGGGGATTTCCTAATGTCAGAGCTTGGAAAAGTGAAGATCACTTCTTTAGAGCTTGAAGGAGAAAAGAGAGTTAAGAAAGCTATTGCAAAAGATGTCAAAACCATTTGGGCATCCTCTGAAGAGATTCCTGCACGTTTTGGTGTTTCAATAGATTTGCATGGAAAAGTCGCTTCATTTAAATGTGAAACTGAACGTGACTTCAAGATAGCTGTTGATGATATTCTAAAAATTGACAAGTATATTGCAAGAGTTCATGTGATTAAGACAGAAGAGAGAAAAACCACTAAGGGTTATGCTAAGGCAAGAGTAATTAAAAGGGTTTATGCAAAACCTGTTAAGTTCAATAATTATGACTATGATTTGACTAAATTCATTGTTCAAGCAAAACCTTTGAATAAACATAAAAGTTAATTTAACGACAATTTAAAACAATTTAAAATTTTCTATTGGGATGATATATTCAATCCCATATAATCTATTTTTATTTTTAGAGGATAATATGAAAGTATTTATAGAAACTTACGGATGCACATTCAATCAAGCTGATTCTGAAATTATGGCAGGTATTTTAAATGCCAATTCCATTGATATTGTAGATAATCAAGAGGAAGCTGATGCAATCATCGTAAACACCTGTTATGTAAAATTGCCTACTGAAAGCAAGGTGATAAATAGAATCAAAAAGCTTCAAGAGGAATTTCCAGATAAGGAAATCATTGTTGCAGGATGTATGGTTGAAGTGGATCCTAAAAAGCTTGATGCAATTGGACCGAACTGCTCTTGGATTGGTCCTCACCAATTGAACAAGACTGCTGATGTTGTCAAGTCAGCTATTGGTGGGGAAGTTTCCAGAGAGTTTGGCTTTTCAGATGAGCCTAAAGTTTGTGTTCCTAAAATACGTCAGGACCCATATGTTCATGTTATCCAAATATGTGAAGGTTGCTTAGGTTCCTGCAGTTACTGTTGCACTCGCTTTGCAAGGGGCCATCTAAACAGTTATCCGATTGAGGATATTGTAAAGGAAGCAAAACAAGCTATTGAAGATGGTTGCGTAGAAATTGAGCTTACAGCTCAAGACACTTCTGCATTTGGAAAGGACACTGGTGAAAAGCTATCTGACTTGATTAAGGAAGTGGCTGGTTTAGATGGTGACTTTAAAGTTCGTGTTGGAATGATGCACCCTAAAAACATAGGAAATGACCTTGAGAATCTAATTGATGCATTTAAGATGGAAAAGGTATACAATTTCATCCATTTGCCTATTCAATCTGGAAGTGATGCAGTCTTGAAGCATATGAGAAGGAATCACACTGTTGAAGATTATAAGAAAATTGTTTATAGGTTTAAGGAGGAAATCCCAAACCTTACATTGGCTACAGATATCATTATAGGTTATCCTACAGAAACTGAAGAGGACTTTTTGATGACTGCAGATTTGATTGAAGAGATAAAATTCAATTTGATTCATTTATCAAAGTATCAGCATAGGGAAGGTGCAAGTTCATCTGATCTTCCAAATATTCCATTTGAGGATATGAAAAGAAGATCCAAAATTTTATCCGATAATAAATTTGGAATTATTGAAGAGGAAAACAAATGCCTAAAGGGTAAGGAATTAAATGCATTGGTTGTTGGTAAAGGTTCCAAAGGTGGTTTCATTGCAAAAACCGATTCATATATTCCAGTAGTTGTTCAGGATGTCGAATTAGGTGAGTTTATCAAGGTTCATATTGATGAGACAACCGGAACTTATCTGATTGGTCATAAGATCTAATTTTTTATTCTTTTCTTATTCTTTTATTTTATCATTTAATTTTTCATTTAATTTTTCATTTTATTCAGCATTTATTTTATCCTTTATTTTTTCTTATTTTACTTTTATGAAATTATCAATTCCCTAATTATTTTTTTAAGGAATTTTTTCTAATTATTATTACTTTTACACTAATATTTTCATTATTTTCTAATTTAGAAAATTCTTAGAAAATTTAGATAAAAAACTCTTTTAAAATTAGTTATTTTTTTAAATAACTTTTAAATTATCTTGTATTTTTGTTTTAAAGACTAATTTATATTTTATTTACCTTTTAAAGAAAATTTTCTTTCTTTGCTTTTTTTAAAGACTATTTGTTATTTATTTAATAAAATAAAGATATTTGGCTATTTATTTAAAGAATTAAGAGTTTTTAAAAGGTTTATTTTTTAAGAGTTCTATGGCTTTTAAATACCTTTTTTTCATATATTTTTTATTAAATTTTTTTAATTAGTTTTAATATTTCTCATTATTAAAAAATCTATATTTTTACAACTATTTTTTGAATAATAAGTGATTTAATGGCCTTAAAAAAACAAAACATTTATATACTAGGTAGAACACACTTTCAATTGGAGGTGAAAATATGAGTGAATTACCAATCGCACCTGTCGGTCGTATCTTAAAAAATGCTGGCGCACAAAGAATTAGTGATGATGCAAAAGTTGCATTAGCTGAAGCTCTTGAAGAAAAAGGTGACGAATTAGCTAAAAAAGCAGTTAATTTCGCACGCCACGCTGGTAGAAAAACCGTAAAAGCTGAAGATATCAAATTAGCAATCAAATAAGTTTGTTATCTCTAGTTTTTAACTGTTAACTATTGGCCAAGATCTTTATTGGCCAATTATTTTTTTTTTAAAATTTCTGTCTATTTTTATCTATTTTTACATATTTTATCTATTTTTACATATTTTTATCTATTTGCACTGTTTTTTAATACTGTTTAACTTTTTTAAATATTATTCTTAATAATTAAAAATTTTTTCACATGGTTTTCCATTAAGTTTATATGTAATTATTAACATATTTTAATATGTCTGTCATTTTATTTGTTAGGCTCTAGGCATCGGTTTTTTAAGATTTTGTTTTTAAAAAGAGTTATTTTTAAATGAAATTTCTTAATTTTAATTTTCTAAAATTATTGATTTAGAAACATTTATATATAATTATAAACATATTTTAATGAGTAAGAAGGACCGGTGGTCTAGGGGTATGATACCGCCTTGACATGGCGGTGATCACGAGTTCGAATCTCGTTCGGTCCATTTGCCGTAGTAGTTCAGTTGGGAGAACGCCAGACTGAAGATCTGGATGTCGCTGGTTCAAGTCCGGCCTACGGCACTTTTTTTATCGAGGAATATTTAGTTTTATTATATACGAACTATTTTTTTAAAAATAAAACCAGCAGATTTTAAAATGCTTCAAAAAAAGAATGTTATTGATAATTAAAATTTGAAAAAATAGAAATAAAAAAGAAAATAAATAAATTATAAAATTTTGTATAATTTATTTAAATAAGTCTTGGGCCTGTTTTTTGATTAGGATCCACTTTCTGATTATCAAGTACATGATTAAGTTGATCCATAATGATGTGTCCGGAAGAAGTTCCAATCTTGCTTACTCCTGCAGCAAGAACATTATTTGCTAACTTATAGTTATCAATTCCGCCAGCTGCTTTCATTTCAAGATGCGGAGCATTCTTTTTCATAATTCTTAAACTTTCCATCAAGGAATAGAAATGTTGTTTTCCATTGAATCCGCTTGAGGTCTTAACGTAATCTGCTCCTCCTTCTTCACACATTCTGGAAGCTCCAGCCATTTCATCTTCATTAAGAAGAGGGTTTTCAATAATTACTTTGAGTATGTGGTCTCCAATTGCTTCTTTAACTGCTTTGATATCATTTTTAACGTATTCGAAGTCACGTTCTTTAATTGATGGGATATTTGCCATCATGTCGATTTCATCTGCACCATCTGCAATTGCAGCTTTAGCTTCTGCTATTTTTCCTTCGGTGTTTCCTGCACCTAATGGGAAGTCAATAACAGTCACCACTTTCATGTCAGTGTCTTTCAATTCTTCTTTTGCTAGTTTAACAAAATGAGGTAAAACTACAACAGCATAAAAAGGATATTCCTTTGCTTTTGCGAAGAATGCTTTCATTTCCTCAATGGTTGCAGTATTATCTAAATGAGTAAATTCAATAGCTTTTGCAAGTTTTTCAGCTTTGTTGATCATTTAAGTCATCTCCCTATTTTTAAAACGATTCTAATCTCCAATAAGATTAATTCAGTAATCATTCAATTATTTTTCAATAATTGATTAAATTTTAATCTCCAATAAATATAATTTTCATAATTAATATTAAATTTTAATCATTTTTTCATAATTTTAATCATTAATTTAATATTAGTTAATTTAATATTAGTTTTATATGTATATAATAGTTAGTTTAACTTCAAACTATATAATACTTTTGACTTGTCTGATTGTTTCAACTTTTGATGTTTTTTTAATAAAACAAATATTTAAGTGCTATTTAAACCAATTTTTTAGCCATATATGGGCCTTTACGTTCATAACCGAATTTGCGGTAATAATTTCTGGCTCCAATGCCGCTGATAATCAATAGCTCTTCCTTGTTCTGGTCGATACTTATCTCTTCAGCACGTTTCAACAACTTTTCACCAAAGCCTGTGTGCTGTCCGATATCACTTCCTTTCTGCCCTATCTTTATCATGTTTCCATAAACATGCAATTCACGAACAATAGCTGTTTTATTATCAATCTCTTCTCTATGAGCTTTTTCGGAAGGCATTCTTAATCTTAGGAATCCTGCAAGGCTTTCCTCATTCTTATCTTCTATGGATAGGAAGTGTTCCTTGCCTTCGGTAGCAATGTAATCCTCTTCAAATAATTTGTAATCATCAATTGAATACTCTTCCTTGGTCTTCTTATGGCCAATTTCCCTGCATCTTATGCATTGGCAATTGATATTCTCTTCTTCAAGACGATTGTAGACCAATTCCCCAAGGTTTGATTTTTTCACTCCATCTTCAATTAATGTGGATGGAATATCCCTTTGGATTCTCATGGTTCTTACCCATTTCGGCAAGATCTTCTTGATTTGAACTATCAGTTCAACAGCTTCTTCATCACTATATGGTCTGTATTTCCCTTCTTTCCATAATTTGTGAAGTTCACTTCCATCTGTAACAAGGCAAGGATAAATCTTGAGCATATCCGGCTTGAAGTTTTCATTTGTAAAGATGGTTTTAAACATTTCCAAATCTTTTTCTGGGCATTGCTCTATTCTAGGTTCATCTCTTGCAAGAGGAAAAAGCCCAGGCATCATGTGCATAGCCACTTTCACCCCAGAATCCCTTAGAATCCTGTTTGCTTCAATGACATCCTCAACGGTATGTCCTCTTTTGATCTTTTCATAAATGTGGTTATGGATGGTTTGAACACCTAACTCAACCCTTGTAACTCCCATATTCAACATTCTGTCAACATGAGGCTCCTTACAGTAGTCCGGTCGGGTCTCAAAGGTCATTCCGATGCATCTTACTTTAGAGCTTTCGTTAATTCTTTGGATGTCATCTATTAGCACATTATCATTTGGAGGATAAGTTTTAAGTGCATTGTTGCTATATGGGGGATACTTTAAAAGGTCTTCTTTATTGAATGATTCAATATCCCCAATTTCAGTTATGTTTTCAAGGATCACTCCAAAGTCACTCATTGCCTTTAGACATTGTGAAACGAACCATTCCTGATAGCATATGTCCTTTGATGGGAAGGTTCCTCCCATGATGATGAGTTCAACCTTATCTATTGGATGGCCTACCTTATGCAATTGCTTTAGACGATTGTAGCACTGGACATATGGATGGAACTTAAACATTCTTCCTCTAAGTGCTGCAGGCTCCTCTCCAGTATAACTTGGAGGTGCAATGTCACTTTCAGGGCAATAATAGCATCTTCCATGAGGGCATTGGTGTGGATGGCACATCACTGCAACAATTGCCACTCCAGAGATTGTTCTGGTTGGTTTCTTTCTTAAAAGGTTAGAAACGATTTTCTTTTCCTCAAGGCTAGCATGTTCTAGGATTACAGAATTGCTCATAAATTTCTTCAGGTTTCTATCTCTACAGAGCTGCCTTTTTTCCACTTCGAGCTCACGACGAGTAGTTATTTTCCCATTTATGATATCTTCTATGATAATTCGACATGCTTCTTCCATTAGGTTCACCCTCGATAAAATTTTTTTAATGATTTTTATTAAGATTTGTTTTTGATTTTCTTATAATGATATTTTATAGTAATTATATTTGTTTTTAAAATATTAATTTATTATCATAATTATATAAATTTTATTGCTTTAAAAAAATATTTAGATAAGTTTATATAATTTTCAAATCATATTCTTAATTAATGGTGATTATGTTAAAAATAACTTTTTAGTTATATGGCCATTTCCAAATAATCAAACCATATTTGATTAGTTTTAACATAATTTCATGAAAAATAATAATTGAGGTAATAGAATGAAAATTAAACAATTATTAGGTATGATGGCTTTAGATGCTAATGCAAATGAAGTAGGTAAAATTGATGATGCTGAATTTGATCCTAAAGAAGGTAAAATCAATGCAATAACCATTGTCCTTAAGAAAAACTTTATCTCTAGGAAATCAACAAAGAAGCTGCAATTGAAGAAGCTGAAAAAGCTAAAGACGCTAAAGAAGAAGTGGAAGAAGTTGAAGCTGAAATTGTTGAAGATGAAGAAGAAGCAGAAGAAGAGGCTGAAGAAGAGGCTGAAGTAAAAATAGACTAAATTAAATTTCTATTTATTTTCTTCTTTGAAGACTTTATTAAAACCTATTGGTGATAGTATGAGTATTTGTGATATTCGAGGAGAAACCATTGATATAGGTTCCTTTATAAGATATACCGGTACTGGTACCATAAGTAAAGTTGTTGATTTGAAAGAAGAAGACAACGAGCAATGGGTAAAATTAGATGAACCTGCCTTATGGTATGCAGCTGATTCTTTAGAAGTGGTTAATGAAAAAGACATCGTTGATTCAGATAACCTTGATAAAGACACTCTTGAGCAAGTCAAGGACATTAAGGAAGGCTATGAAGAACTCAATGCCAACTTAAATGACATTCAAGGTTGTGAAGGTGGAGGATAATTATCCTCTTCTTTTATTTTTTCTTTTTTTTAAAATTTTTTTATATAATTAAAATCAAAATCTATCTATTTTTCATATTTTTTCAAATATTCAAAATCTCTTTTTAAAAATAGTAAATAATTTTTTTTAAATTTAACATTAATTTTTTTTTTAAAAAATAGAAAAGAGATAATTAATTAATAATTATCTGCAAATTTCTTAATGTTTTGAGCTAATTTTGGACCGATTCCATCAACTTTTTGAAGCTCTTTTTCTGAATATGGTCTCAAATCATCGCCAAATACATCAACCAATGCTCTTGCACGACGTCTTCCTAAACGTTTCACTCCAATTACAAGAGGTATTATGTCTTCCTTTACACCATAATAAAGTCTTGCAGAAAGGAAATCCAAATCTTTTGAATAGGAGTATTTTCCAAGGACTTCAAGGGTGTTCTTTGTAAACCTTACAAGCAATGAAGCTTCATATGCAGAGCGTCTGGTAGAAGATGAGTATACATGATAAGCATTTTCAATTTGGTACTCTGTCCTTTCATTTATCCATTCAATTAAAGAGACTGCTGTTGCTTCTGGGTTTCCAATATCAATTGCAAACAATCCATAGTTTGATAGCATTTCACGAACAGGGTCTTTGGATTTTCTGCCTTTAAATGCAATAAGAGGCATATCTGGAGTTTGGGCTAATTGGTAAATAAGTTCCTCAGGCTTAAAGTTATCGAGATTGTTTGCATATTCCTTGATTTTTACAGCGGTTTCAACACTATAATTGGATCTTGCAATTAGATTACCGAATGGGGTTGTTTTGAGTCCACTTGGTGTTGCCTGCAAAATCTGGTTTTGAAGCAAGAATTCCAAAGCATTCATGATTTCAAATTTCAAGCTTTCTTCAGCAAAGAAGCTCATTGAAGAATTTGCAGTCATTTGATATCCATAAAATGTTTTGGTGAAAAAGTCTTGAAGCTCTTCAGGAGTTTTTGATAGAGTGGATGCCACTTGTGCAATTATTTGCTTGAAAACAGCATCCTTGTTTTCAATTAATTTAGAGTTTGTAGGCTCCACTTGACCGTTAATGTAACGCTCTTCAAGTGTAATTGCCTCTTCCATGGATTTAGCAATCAAATAGGAATATCCTGTATCATCATATTGAGGCCTTCCTGCTCTACCTGACATTTGCTCATAATCAAAAACAGGAATTGCTTGGGGACCATCTGAAGTCCATCTTGTATAGTCTCTGATAACCACATACTTTGAAGGAAGGTTAACTCCATACATTAAGCTTGGAGTAGCTGCAATCATCAATATATTTCCATTTCTGAATTCCTCTTCAATGATTTCCTTTTGTTCACTGAAAAGGCCAGCGTGGTGGAAAACAGCACCGTTTTCACAGCTTTCCGCTAATTTAAGACAAGTTGAGGTTGGTCTTGATCCCTTTTTCTCAGGCACTGCAAGCAACTTATCAGCCACTTCCTTGAAGCGTTTCTTTTGTTCTGCAGTAGTTTTCTTTTTCAATTTTCCTGCAACATAATTGGCAAGGCTTTCTGTAAATCTTCTGGTTGATACAAAGCTCAATGCCTGTGCATCATCGGATATTGCCTTTTCAATAACTTTTACAACCACATCATTCTTGTTTTTTGTATTGAACATTTCAGCATCCAACACATCCTTGTTCAATGGCACTGGTCTGTAGTCATGTTCTACAACAGTTGCATCCAACCAGCTTTCGATTTCCCCCATATTTTCAAGTGTTGCAGACAATGCAATGATTCTTAAGCTTGGATTGATTATTTTTGCCCTTGTGATTGCACATTCGATTGTAGGGCCTCTTGTAAATTCTCCAATCATATGGAACTCATCGATGATTAATGTGTCGACTTCCCTTAAGGCATCCCATGAAAATCTGGTTAATGCATCAAATGATTCAAAGACCATAACTGACAAGTCTGAAGATGATGGGTGTTTTCCTACATTGATTCCAAATTCCTCGAATTTCTTGAATTCCTTAACCTTCTCATTTTGGATTGAAAGGAGAGGTACAGCATAAACCGCTTTTCCACCATCTAAAATGGATTTGAGAGCTGCCATTATTCCAAGCACGGTTTTCCCACTGGCAGTAGGAATCGCTATGACACAATTCCTATTGTTTTCAAGGTATCCTGATTCAATCACTGCCTTTTGGGCAGGGTTGAAATCCTCAATGTATGGATAGCAGCTATTGATTATTGTTTTAATGTTTTCAGGGATGTTTTCCATATTAATCAGTCTAATAGTTTTTATAATATGTTTGTATTTAATAAATAATCTTGATTTTCTTAGAGCATTTGAAAACAAACTTTTAGAAAAAGTTTGATCAAAATATTTTCAAAAAAAATTTTAATTACAATTTTTCTTTCTTTAAAACAACTATGTCAGAAATCTTAGTGTCTGGATATTGTCCGTTTTCATCTTTTTCCACTGCTTTTGTCATGTCCCAAATGGTGAGCAATGCTACGCTTACTCCAGTGATTGCTTCCATTTCCACACCGGTTTGTCCAGTCAATCTACATTCGCAAGTTGCAGTGATTTCCTCTTCTCCAACATCAAATTCTATTTCGATTCCACTCAAGTTCAATGGATGGCAAAGGGGAATGATATCAGATGTCTTTTTGACAGCTTGAATTCCAGCTATTTGGGCAGTTGTCAACACATTTCCCTTTTTGATTTCTGCATTCTTGATCATGTCAATTGTTTCCTTTTGAAGATGAATCTTTCCGCTTGCCACTGCAGTTCTTCTTTGCTGTGGCTTAGCTCCAACTTCCACCATATGAACTCCAGTTTCAGTTAGGTGGGTAAATTCCTTTTCTCCCATTTGATAACCTCTTAAATTAATTATAATTTATGAATATGTTTTCTTTAATTTAGTTTATTTTTTATTATTAATAACTATTATCCAAAATCTGATTATAATTTGGCTTAATAATTATTATTTTTTAATTTAAATCAATTTCATTAATTTAAATCAATTTTGAAAATGTTTTAATAATTTTTATAATCTTTAAATTTTATAATGATATTTTTAAATAATTTTAATTTCAATTCAATTCATCATAAGGCAATTTGGTTTCTCCAAAGTCCTTTGCCCTATCCCTTGCATTTGACTTGAACTTTTCCATCAATTCTTTATCGCTTAAGACTCTATCAATTGCATTAGCCAAATCTGATGGGGCATTTGGGTCAATCAACAAGCCAACATCTTCAGTGATTATTTCATTTATTCCCCCAACATTGCTTCCAATAACTGGCTTTCCACAGGATAATGCTTCAATAAGTACAAGTCCAAAGCTCTCACTGAATGATGGCAATACTAGGATGTCACAGCTTGGTATTATGTCCTCAACATCTCCTCTGGAACCTGTAAAGTAAACATTTTCAATATTTTCCTTTTCACATTTTGCCTTTAGCTCTTTTGAATGAGGGCCATCACCAACTATGACAATATTCGCTTTCACATTCATTTCTTTTTTAGCTTCAATAAGCAAGTCAACATTCTTTCTTTTAATTATATTTCCGACAAATAAAATGATGGGTTTGTCAGCATCTATGTTGAATTCTTGAACCAATTCTTTTTTAAATTTGTCTTTGTTTTCTTCTGTAGTTTTAAACTTACTCACATCTACACTATTCCAGTGCAATCTTGTCTTTTCTCTAATATTTGGAATATCTGTCTTTATGATTTCATCTTTCAAAGCTTCACTTACCGCAAGAATCACATCAGCATCATTAAGCACTTTATTG
The DNA here is from genome assembly GCF_902784195.1 of uncultured Methanobrevibacter sp. NCBI lineage: Archaea > Methanobacteriati > Methanobacteriota > Methanobacteria > Methanobacteriales > Methanobacteriaceae > Methanobrevibacter > uncultured Methanobrevibacter sp. The sequence continues at coordinate 98,613 of NZ_CACZTX010000009.1, read as the reverse complement.
ATGAGAGGTCTAGTAAACTTTTGCTTTTTATAGGTTTCAAACATGTCAGATCCATGTGAAGTCACATAGGTTTTGGTATGGGTTGATTTCCCTGCCTTAACGCTTGACCATCCTGCGGGAAGCAGATAATGGCCGTGGATTATGTCTATGTTTTCCCTTTCAATGAGTTTTTTTAGCTCTCTTGTTGCGTTTATTGCAAAGAATAATCCTCTTAGTCCTGGGATATTAACTCCCTTTGTGCCGATTACATGGATTCCATCAATGTCCTTAATGTCCTCATGGGGATAGGTTATTACATACACTTCATGGCCTTGTCTGACCAATTCCTTTGATAATGTGTGTATATGAACTCCAACTCCTCCAATATGTGGTGGGAACTGTCCAACCATAGCAAATTTCATGTTTTAACCTCTTTCAATTTAGAATATTTGAACTTAATGTTTGAACTTAATATTTAATTAATATTATAATATATCTTATTAATTCTATTTATTCTTATATAAAATGTTTAGAAAAATAGTGGGATTGATTTAAAAATAGTAAGAATATGTTTTTAAAATGAGTGTTTTAAATTTAATTTTAATAAAAATAGTAAAAAAAGAGAAAAATATTAGAAAATTGTTTTTGCAATTATTCTAATCTTTCTAATAATTCTTCAAGTGTTGGAGCACCAATGAATGCAAGTGAATTGTTAATTGCAATTGCAGGAACTGCATGAACTCCATAGTCAATAGCTAGATCTCTGTTAGCAGGATCAGCAATGCTGAGGATTTGCACATCAATTTCGTCTCCTAATTTTGCTTTTGCTTCTTCAACAACTTGCACAGCACCTGGACAATGTGGACAGGTTGGTGAGGTAAATACTTCTATTTTGTGTACCATTTTATCACCTTTGTTTAAAAATTAATTAAGTCTTATTTGTTTTTAGTTAAATTGTAATTATAAATTCATAAAAATCTTTAACTTTTATAAATTTATTTATATATTATTGTTCGTTAGTATATAAATATTCCTATTTAAATAGAAACTCAAAATAAAAATAGATAAAAAATAGATAAAAAATAGATTGGCTAATGATTTTTGATAATGTTAATATTGAAAAGTGAAAATTTTTTATTTATAAATTGAATATCTTGTTTTCACTTAAAGTTTCAGTTAAGCTTTTCTTTGATTTAGGATAATTGAATGCAGTGTAATTAGTTGCATTTGCTTTAGAAGCCGCTAATTTAATAGCATTATTCTTATTGCCAATCTTGTCAATCAAGCCTAAATTTTTAGCCTCATTTCCATTATATCTTTTGCCATGAGCCAATTTTGCAAGATAATTAGGTTTCAAGTTTCTATTTTCAGCTATTGCTTTAATGAATTGTGTGTAATCCTGATCAATCATCTTTTGACCATTCAAAAGATTATCTGGATTGCTTTCATTTGATTTTTTCAATTTGAGATAATCTTCATTATAAACTCCAGTAAGCTTTGTTTTTGAGTATTTGTTGCTGTCAATAAAGCTAAGGCCGATTCCGCCAATTGATGAGGATGAGCTTGCAACAATTGCATCTGCACCGCTTGCAATCAAATAGCTTTCATCCAATCCATTATCACCAATGTATGCAACTACAGGTTTAGATGATTTTTCAATATCGTCAGCTATCTCTTCACAAGCCACTTGGCTTCCGCCTTTACTGTTTATGTCTAATACAATAGCCTTAACATTTGGATTTGAATTTGCCTCATTCAATGCATTTTCTATTTGGCTTGCACTGGTAAATATTCTGGTTGAGTTAGATGAGTCGTATGTAACTGCTCCATTGATTGTTATGACTGCTATCTCATCTTGTTGCTCCACCATATTTCCAAATGGCAAAAGGAGAACTAAAAGCAATACTATGGCCAATATAATAAAGGCACCTATTCCAATGTTAAGCCAATTTATATTATTTTCACTCATAGTATCACATCTTAGTTATATTTTTAAATTATCTCGATTCAATAAATTTGCATTATTCTTAAAAATTCGTTTATAAAAAATTTTGTATTATAATATATTTATTTACATTAATATAAAGTTTATTTTTATAATTTTATTTTTTTATGAAATTTAGAAATGCTTTTAGGAATACTTTCAATGATTCACATAAATATTTATAAAATTTAGAAATACTTTCAATGATTTACATTAAATATATATCATTTGATTTTAAAATTAATATATAGATTTATAAGATAATTGGTGATTTTTTGACTAAAACAGTATTTTCTCCAGGTTCTGCAACAATAATCAATGCTATTTCAACCGGTTTCGGTTCTGCATTCGGTATAGGATTGGGTATTGAGGCAGAGGCTAAGTTTTCTGATGTGGGTGTCAACTGCTCATCAGATATAGGGGCTGACCCTCATTTAATGAATTTATGTGTGGAACAGGTTTTAGACTATTATAAGATAGGCAGTGCATTGGATTTCGATGATATCATACCTAGCTTGGATTTTGGAAATGGGCAGGGAATTGAAGTCAAGACAAAATCCAATTTGCCTTTAGGTTCTGGGCTTTCTTCAAGCAGTGCATTATCCAATGCTGTTGTCATGGCTACCGCTGCATTGGTTGCAAGCGAGTTTTGCCTTGAGCCATTGACAGATTTGGAAATGATAAACATGGGTATTGATGCATCCCTTGAAGCGGGAGTTACAATTACTGGAGCTTTTGATGACGCTTCCGCATCTTTCTTTGGAGGATTAACAATTACAGATAATGGAAATAGGGAAATTTTGCATCAGGAAAGAATGCCTGATTATGATATTTTGGTCTTTATGCCAGATAAGGAATCATTAAGCGGTTCTTCTGATGTGGATAGGATGAAATTGGTTGCTCCATTTGTAAGAATAGCATTCAATAAGGCACTTGATGGAGATTATCTTGAAGCATTGACATTAAATGGGCTCTTGTATGGTAATGTATTAGGTTTTGATAACAATATAGCTCTTGATGCACTTCAAGCTGGTGCACTTGCTTCTGGATTGTCCGGAACTGGATCTTCATTTGTAGCTATTGTTGATGAAAGTTCCATTGATGGTGTTAAGGATGCTTGGGCATCATATGATGGAAGAGTCATTGAAACAAATGTGGACAATAGGGGAACAAGAATAATTTAATTATTCTTCTTTTTTTCTTTTTTTCTTTTTTTATTTTTTACTATTTTTTTTTATTTTTACACTATTTTTTTAAAATAAAGTGGTCTGCTTAGTTTTATCCTTGCTTGGAAACTCATGAAGATATGTGAATATTTCTTCTGGATTATTCATCATATTGTTTTCATTTGTTCGTTTATAGAAAATCTTCATTAGTTCCTTTTGATTTGGGCTAGCTATTCCATAGCTGTTTCCATAAGTCCTGATGTACTTTTCCTTAAGTCCAGGGAAATGCTTGTCTAGCTTGCTATAGAAATATTCCATGTTTCCATCTCTCAATGTCATTCCCATTCCAAAGCAGATAATTCCCTTGACATTTGCGTCTATGCAATAGTCAAGTATTCCATTGATGTTTTCTTCTGTATCGTTTATGAATGGAAGAATAGGGCATAGCCAAACGATTGTAGGTATATTGTGTTTATTTAGAATTTTCAATACCTTTACTCTTTCCTTTGTAGTGCAAACATTAGGTTCAAGTGTTTTGCACAATTCTTCATCGTATGTTGTCAAGGTCATCTGAATGACTACTTTTGCCTTTTCATTGATCTCTTTAAGCAAATCCAAGTCCCGGAGTATTAGATTTGATTTTGTGATGCAAGTAAATCCATGACCATATTTGTTAATGAGTTCCAAGGATTCCCTTACACTTTGTATCTTCCTTTCAAGAGGTATGTATGGGTCTGTCATAGATCCTGTTCCAATCATGACCTTTTCCTTTTTATTCTTAAGGGCTTTCTTTAGGAGTTCTGTTGCATTTGCCTTTACTTCAATGTCTTCAAATGCATGGTCCATATTGTAGACATTGCTTCTTGAATCGCAGTAGATGCAGCCATGTGAACATCCTCTGTATAGGTTCATACCATTCTTATTGGATAAAATGCTTTTAGCGTTAACGTAATGCATGATTTCACTTGTATTTCCTATTTTTTCTTATTTTATTTTTGGTTTTAATATATTAAATTATTTCTGAGAGCATTTGAAAAGAATTTGATAAAAATTAATACAAAGAAAAGTTAATTTCAATAAGCATGTTTATATAAGATGAAATATAAAGTATAATTATTATCAAAACTATGGAGTTATTTTTGTGGATAAGAAAGAGATTATGGGCTTATTTGAAAATGAGGAAGAAGCTCAGGATATTCTTGAAAAGTCTAGAAAAAGAATCGATGAAATTGATAATGATTTAGTTAACTTAATAAGTGAAAGAACTTCACTTGCTAGGAGTATTGTTTTAGCTAAAGTTTTTTTAGGCATGGAAATTTATGATAAATCAAGAGAAGAACAAGTTCATGCCAAAGTAAATAAATTAGCTGAAGACTTGAACATTGATAACGATATTCTTAGCGATATTATGGATATGCTAACAACTTTAAATAAAAATAAACAAAGAGAAATTTTGGAGGAATGATTATGGGAAACATTAGAACTTCATTCGTAAAACGTATATCAAAAGAATTAATTGAAACTCACCAAGGCAAATTTACCACTGATTTTGAAGAAAACAAAAAATTAGTGGCAGAGTACTCTACTGTAAGTACTAAACACTTAAGAAATAAAATTGCTGGTTACATTACTAGATTAGTAAAACAACAAGCAAACCAAGCTTAATTTTATTTTTTACTTTTTTTAAGATTAATTTATTTTAATCTTCTATTTTTAGATTAATTAATTTTAATCTGCTATTTTTTATAATTTTTATATCAATTTTAAATTTTTTTAAATTTTCACTGATTTATCAATTTTTGGATTCTTTTATTTTGGATTTTTATTAATTATTCACTATTTATTATTAACAAATTCTGTATTTTATATAAAAATATCTAAAATTAATAATTAAATATATAAATACCCTTTAATATAATTAATAAATGGATAATAGTCTATAAAATATAATTTATCAAAATTTTATTTTTATTTTTAATTTAAAAGAAAAGGTGTGTAAACAAATGGAATTAATTGTAGCCAAATTTGGCGGTACTTCGATTGGAAATGGACAAAGAATTAGAAAAGCTGCACAATCTATCGTAAATGCATATATGGAAGGAAAGAAGGTTGTGGTTGTTGTATCAGCTATTAACAAGACTACTGATGACTTAGTAGCTATTGCTGATGAATCCATTGGAAAAGAAGTTACTGAAAAGCAATTGGCGGAAATTTTATCCATGGGTGAGAGAACCAGCATCAGAGTATTTTCATCAGTCTTGGAATCCTTAGGTGTAAAATCTGAATATATAGATCCAAGTCATGATTTATGGCCTGTAATTACTGATGACAACTATGGAAAAGCTCAAATTGACTTTGAAAGAACTGAAGAACAAGCTCAAGGGCTTTTAGGACTTTTAGAGCAAGGAATCATCCCAGTTGTCTGCGGATTCTTGGGAAGGACTGAAAATGGAGAAGTGACTACCTTAGGAAGAGGTGGAAGTGATGTAACTGCATTCCTATTAGGTCATTGCTTAAATGCAGATAATGTGATTATCGTTACTGATGTGGATGGAGTAATGTCCACTGATCCAAGAAAAATCAATGAAGCTGAAAAATTAGATTACATCTCTGTTGAAGAGATGAGAGATTTAGCTACTCATGGAGCTCAAGTTTTACACCCTCATGCTTTAAGATTTAAAGATCCTGAAATAAAAGCGAAAATCATTAGCTTTGAAAAAGGTGATTTGTCTGACCCTGGGACTGAGATTGTAGGTCCCTTCGAAGATTCCATGAGCAAATCAGTATGCTTGCATCCTGAACCTATCTCTGTAGTTGCTTTAGTTGGGGAAGATTTGCTTAATCAAATTGGACTCCTTGCAAAAATGACAACTTTGGTAGCGGAAGCTAACATTAACATTTATGGAATTTCTGCAGGTCAAAATTCAATTACCTTATTCTTGGATAAATGTGATGCTGATGAAGCATACCATTTATTGCATAATTTAGTCATTGCTGAAGACAGCTTAAGCTCAATATCCTTAGGAAGGGACATTGCAATGTTAACCATGATTAATCCAGACTTTATTGAAACTCCTGGAGTAATCACTGAAATCACCAATCCACTTAAGGAAGCACACATAAACATTGTCGAAATCTCATCATCCCAAACTGCTATTGTCTTATTCATTAACTGGGAAGATGGTAAGGTAGCATACGACTTAATCAAGGGAGTTTTATAACTCTCGCTTTTATTATTTTTACCCAATAAAGAAGTGTTTACTTTTATTTTCATTTAAGAGAAGTAAAATCTTCTGTTCGTTTTTTATTGTAATTAATTTTTATTTACAATCCTTGAAGGTTCGTAAAAATATTTGGTTTTTAATGATACGAACTTTAACTGATTAAGTATTTGAAATTAATATGATTCTTTAGAAATTAAAATTAGATTGAAATAAAAATCAATGATTAGATTTATTAAATAATCGAAATAAAAATTCAAAAATAATTATAATAGTAAAAAGGTGTTTTTTATGCGTTTTGAAGGAACTGCTGTTGCTATGGTCACTCCTATGCATGAGGATGGATCCATAGACGAAGAAGGATACAGACAAAATATTAACTGGTTGATTGACAATGATGTGGACGGTTTAGTTGCTGTAGGAACCACTGGTGAATCTGCTACTTTAACCCATGATGAACATAGAAGAGTTCTTGACATCATGATTGATGAAGTTGACGGTAGGGTAACTACCATTGCAGGAACTGGAAGTAATGCAACTACTGAAGCATTGGACTTAACCAAATATGCAGATGATGCTGGAGCAGACATGGCTCTATTGATCACTCCATATTACAATAAACCACAACAACATGGTGTTATTGAACATTATACCCAAATTGCAAATGCAGTGGACATTGATTTAATCACTTATAATGTCCCATCACGTACCAGTTTGGATATGGCTCCTGAAACCATTGTGGAACTTGCAAAAGTGGACAATATCTCTGCTTTAAAAGAAGCTTCCTCTGATGTGGACAAAGTATCCAAAACCATGAAACTCTTAAGGGATGAAGGATTGGAAGACGATATTGTAATATTGTCCGGTAGTGATGAATTGACCCTTCCTTTAATGTCTGTTGGTGCAAGAGGTGTGGTGAGTGCATCCGCTAACATCGATCCAAGAACCATGGTTCAAATGGTAAACTGCATTTTAGACGGTAACTATGATCAAGCGTTGGAATTGCACTACAAACAATATGACTTAATCAAAGCTTTATTCATTGAAACCAGTCCTGCACCTGCAAAAGAAGCATTGAAAATGATGGGAATGCCTGCAGGTCCATTAAGATTACCTTTAGTTCCTATGTTAGAAGAAAACAAAGCAATCTTAAGAAAAGCTTTAGAAGATGCTGGAATTATATAAATTCCACTTCTTATTTTTTTACAATTTGATTATATTTACAAAATTATTAGATGATATTATGATAAAAGTTGCTGTAACTGGAGCTGCTGGAAGAATGGGCTCCGGAATTATAAGAAAAATTACTGAACAGGATGATATGGAAGTTGTAGCTGCTATTGAAATGCCTAACACTCCTTTAGCAGGTGTAGATGCAGGTGAAAAAGCAGGTATCGGAAACATTGGAGTTCCTATTGTCGGTTCCCAAGATTTGGAAAAAGCATTGAAAGAATCTGGCGCTGAAGTATTGGTAGACTTTACCATTGCTCCTGCTGCTGTTGAAACCATTAAAAGAACTGCTGAATGTGGCGTAAACTTAGTGGTCGGTACCACTGGATTTACTGAAGAGCAAGCGCAAGGGAATGCAGATGTAATCAAGGAAAAGAACATCAAGGCAGTTATTTCCTCTAATTTCTCAATTGGTGTAAACGTATTCTTTAAGGTATTGAAGGACTTGACTCCTATCTTAAATGACTTTGATATTGAAATCATTGAAGCTCACCACAACCAAAAGGCAGATGCTCCTTCCGGAACTGCTATGACTGCATTTGAAGTGGTTGCTGACGCTCTTGAAAGAAACCCTGAAGAAGTGGGCGTCTATGGAAGACAAGGTCAAGTAGGTAAAAGAACCAAAGAGGAAATCGGTATACATGCAGTACGTGGTGGAGACATTGTAGGAGATCACACTGTATTGTATGTTGGCGATGGTGAAAGATTGGAAGTGAAACACATGGCACATACCAGAGAAGTATTTATTGCTGGTGTTATCAGAGCTTTAAGATTCGTAGGTTCAGCAGGACCTGGAAAAGTTAACGACATGTCTGATGTTTTAGGAATTTAATTTTTATAATTCTATTCCTTTTCCTTAAATCAGACTTTTATTAAAATAATTATGATTATCGAGATGATTTAAATGGTAAAAGTAGGTGTACTTGGTGCAACTGGAATGGTAGGTCAAAGATTCATCCAATTGTTGGCTGATCATCCTGATTTTGAAATTGCTGCACTTGCAGCTTCCGGAAGATCTGCAGGCAAAAAATATGAAGACGCTACCACTTGGTATATGAATAGTGAAATGCCGGAATCTGTAAGAGACATTACTGTTATTGAAACTGACCCTGCACAGATGGATAAGGATGTTGAAATAGTATTCTCTTCACTTCCTGCTGATTTTGCTGCAAAAGTCGAGCCAGAATTTGCAAAGGATTTTGTTGTGGCATCAAATGCTAGTGCGATGAGAATGAAAAAGGACATTCCTTTAGTAATTCCTGAAGTCAATCCACAATTCTTGGACATGATTGAAGCACAACAGAAAAACAACAACTGGGACGGATTCATTGTAACTAACCCTAACTGTTCAACCATTGCTTTGACATTGACATTAAAGCCAATTTATGATAATTTCAACATAAACAGGATTTATGTATCTACCATGCAAGCTGTTTCAGGAGCAGGTTATAATGGTGTTCCTTCAATGGCTATTGTAGATAACTTGGTTCCATACATTGGCGGTGAAGAGGAAAAGATGGAAAGCGAAACATTGCATCTTTTAGGTTCACTTGACGGTGGAGAAGTTGTACCTGCAAACTTCTCATTAAGCGCATCCTGTCACAGAGTGCCTGTTATTGACGGTCACACTGAAGCAGTATTCGTAGAGCTTGATGATGAGGCAGATATTGATAAAATCAAAAAGACAATGGCTGACTTTAGAGGACTTCCTCAAGAATTAGGTCTTCATTCCGCTCCAGAGCAACCTGTCATAGTCAAAGAAGAAGATGACAGACCTCAAAAAAGATCAAGCATTTGATAACAGCTTCAAATATGTTCTTGTAGGACATAATACAATTAGAGGTGCTGCTGGTGCTTCTATTTTGAATGCTGAATTGATTAATAAACAAATATTATAATATTTTTTATTAATTCTTTTTTTTACTTTTTTTTAATTATTTTTATTTTCTATTTTTCTATTTTTTCCTGATATTTAAAGAGTGTTTCGTAAAACTATTGTTTAATGAACTAAATTAAACTCTAAAAGTTTCAAAATATTTTAATAATTTCATACACTTCTTTTTTAAAGTTTTGCACGTTTTCTTATTTCTTCCAATTCCTTCTCTGCTTTAGGCCTAAAAAACCATGCGTCCCCACAGTCATTAAGATTTCTTCTATCAATCTCATCGATGATTTCCTCATACAACTTGATTGCATCATAATAGTTTCCTTTATCCCTGAATACATGAGCTTGGCGATACAGTTCTCTGATTTCATTTTCAAAATTTTCTGTTCCTGAAGAGAAGCCTCCTACGCTGGCTCCACAACTGCATATGCTGTCTCCTTCATCTACCCATGAACCACAATTTGGACAAATTGGCATTTCATCACTCCTCTTTTCTTCTCAATTTAAAAAAATATTACAATCCCAAATAGATTTAAAAAAATAATAAATAAATAAAAAATCAAAAAAATTAATCTTTTACTTATTTTCCATTTACATTGTTTCCAATAAAAAGAATCATTCTGCTTTTGTTGTTTCGTGAAACTTTGGTTTAATGAAATAAATTAAACAATAGTTAAAAATTAGTATATTTTCTGTTGTATTTAAATTTTTGTAAAAATTGATGGTTTGAGATTATCCGTTTCGTAAAACTCGGGTTTAATGAACTAAATTAAACAAAAAACAAGAAAATAAGTAAAAAGAATAAGAAAATAAAATGAAAATTATTTCCTATTTTCCAAGTCTTCAATGACCTTTTTAGCTACATACTCACCAGACAAGAGCATTCCACCAAATATAGGACCCATGCGTTGGGAGCCATGAACTGCATTTGCAGCCATTCCAGTAACATATAATCCGGGATAAACTTCAGTAACATTTTCCAATATCTTGGATTCTGCCCTATCAGCCCACATGGATTTCTCACCCATTATCCTACCTGTTGCAGTATTCAGTCTTCCTCCCATCTTCTCTTCAACAATCTTGGTGATTTCTGTTGGATGGCCTGTTGCATCAATGACCGCCTTAGCTCTGACAGTCAATGGATCTATGTGCAATCCAGACATCTCTACAGAGCTCCAATTCAATACAATCCCATTTATTCCATTTTCCCTAACCATCAAGTCTTCAATAGACATCAGATTAAATATTTTAAGCCCTGCTTGAGTTGCTTTGGAACATAAGGTGGAAGTGCATTCAACCGAATCAACAACATAATAATTGTCTTCAAAAACTTTAGATCTGATTCCAAACTCATCGAGGATTCTCTTTCCTTCCTCCTGAACGACAACCTTATTGAACATCATTCCACCACCCCACATGCCTCCACCTATGCTGAGCTTTCTCTCAAACAATGCAACCTTATATCCTGCCTTAGCAAGATAATATCCGGCAGTGACTCCAGAAGGGCCTCCCCCACCAATGGCTACATCCATATCTGTGTAATCTAAAAAATCATTCATATATTCCTGTATAATCGCTTTTGATATTGTAATATCATCCAATTTTTTCAATATAAAACCTCCATTTGAATAGATTTTTGTTTTGATTAATTAAAACAATTATAAGTATTTTAGCTTTTTATATATTTAAATTTTATTATAACGGCGAATTAAACTTAAAAAAGGAAATAAAAGTTGTTTCGTAAAACTTTAGTTTAATGAACTAAATTAAACGGTTATAGTAATCTTCAAAGATATTTAGTTTATTTATCTTCATTTATACTATTTGTTTGTATGTTTTTACAGTTTTGGATTGATGTAAAACCTTCTAATTTTGATTTTGCTATAACTTTAGGTATTTTTATTATATTTTATTTATATATTGTATCTAAGGATAATGTTAGGTTTTCTCCTAAATCAAATAGGGCTGATGCAATTTTTGCAAGTATTATGACTTTTGTCTTATTACTTGTTAGTATTTTGGTTTTTTTAAATAGTAATTTACTTAACTTAATCTTAGTTCTTGTTTCTTCAATAATTAATTTCATAGTATTTATTCCACATACCTTGAAATAATTAATAAATCGTTAGGTCTAATTTATTTCTGATAAGATGTATATATTCCACAATATTTAATTATTAAATAATGGTTTTTTCTCAAAAAACATTAATTTATTAATTAAATAGTAAATATTTTAGATAAATTTATTAAATTGCTTTAAAATCATTAAATTTAGCATAATTTTATTTATAAATAAGTAGTTTTTAGAAAATTTATTTTTAGGATTTGTTGAAGTCCTCAAAATTTTTAGAATAAGCTTTCTTAAAATTGATTTTCAAGTATTAACTAAGTTTAAATTTTTATAAAAAATAGTTTTCAACAGACTTTATTTTTAAATAAATAGCTTTTAATAATTCTAATTTTTTATATTTTTAATGATGTTATTTTATTAATATCAATTTCTTTTTAATAATTATCATATATATTTTATATTCTCTTGATTTAATTATTGTCTTTGATTGATTTTTATGAATATTGTTTAATTATTTTTATCTTTTTTAAATAATTTTATACAGTTAAATAATATTTTTTTAATTCTTATTTGTCTGATTAACTTTATATATTATGAGAATATACATATTTATATTTAAATTATTTTGATTTTTGTGTTAGTGGTATAATGTCTTTTTTAAAGGTTTCAGATAAATATATTCCATCTATTCCCTTTTCAAATATTTCTAAAAGGATTCCAAAAAGAAGAATTGCATTCATTGATGAATTACGTGCTATAAGTATAATGTCTCTTGTTCTTATTAATACATCAACTTTATTAAATCATAAAGGTGTTTTTACTTATGAGGAATATGTTTTATTTTCAACTATGGCTTTTGGTGTACCTATATTTTTAATGCTTCTTGGAACATTAATGTTAGAAAGAGATTATTATGATGATATTCCAAAGTTTCTTAAAGGTAGATTTATGCGTATTGTAATTCCATTTTTAGTATGGAACACAGTTATTGCCCTTGTTTATACTTATTATCATGGAAATTTAACATTTAGTTTATCTGGATTAGGAGCATTTTCTAGAACTTTTGGTTTGCAACATTGGTATGCATGGATGTTAATTGGTATTTATTTGTCTTTACCAATTTTTAATTCTTATATTAAGGAAACCAAAGTTTATGGTGCTAAATATTTTTTAGTATTATCATTTCTTGCAGTAATTATTTATCAAGCTTTAGAAATTTTCAATACTTCTACTTACTTTAATTTAACTTTCTTTATTGGTCCAATAATATATTTGTTCTTAGGTTATTATTTAGATCATAATGAATTTAATTTAAGTTCTAATAAGTTAATTTGGATTGGTTTATTATTATTTATTGCTACAACTACATTTATTATATATTTTGATATATTTCATAATGGATTTCAAAAAACAGTTTTCTTACATCATTATAATTTTTATACACGTTCTTATATGGATGTAAGTTTGGTTGTTATACTTCAAGCTACTGGAGTATTTTTATTCTGGAAATATATTAATTTTGATAGTACTAAAGGTTTATTTAAGAAATTTGCATTATTATTTAAAAAACCATTAATTAGTGTAGGTATTAAATCAATAAGTAGATCTTGTTATGGTATTTATTTAACTCATCAAACAATGTTACTTATAATATTCCTTCTTGTTGATGTTAATTATTTCAATGCTTATTATTGGAATTTTTTACTTGCATTTCTTACATTTGTTAGTAGTTGGGGTTTAATTACTGTTCTTAGAAAATTAGGTATTCCTGGTTACATTATTGGTTATGATTAATTTCATAACTTCTTTTTTATATTTTCTTTAAAATTTAAAATCTTCTCTTTGTTTCGTAAAACTTGGGTTTAATGAACTAAATTAAACAATTATTTGAATTGATATAATGATTTAATTTAAACATTAAATAAATTACAAAAATAGAAGTAATAATTTATTTAATTTTAAAAAAATATTTTTTAAATTAAAGATAGCTTCAAAAGATATATATTCCTTAAAAAATATAGGTATGCATACTGAAGGAGGTAATAATTATGTCTATTTTAACAATAATCAGTATTTTATTAATCATAGTGCTTATAGTGCTTTTAGTTAAAGATAAGGAAAGAGAAAACAGGACTTTATTAATTGTACTATCTGCTATAACATTGGTTTTAATTATTTTGAATATTTTACTATAACAAATATGAAAAAATCAATCTTTAAGTAATCATCAATTTTATCATGAATAATTATTAAAAGTGAAAAATATGTCTAATGAAAAACCCTTCGGACTTACTGCTCGACAAAAGATACAAAAGGGAATGACAATCACTCGAGAAAAGATCATACCTATGGAATTTGATGAAAGCAGGTATGATATTGTTGAGGTTAATGTTGAAATCAAGGATTTAGACCCTGTTTTCCATGACTATAAAATTGTGAACCTATCTGATCTTCATCTTGGCCAATGGCTGACTGCAGAGTATTTGGAAGGTGTAATCGATATTGTAAACAGACAGGGACCAGATATGGTTGCACTTACTGGAGACTATGTGTCCTATGTCCTTGATGATGTTGCAGAAGACCTTGAACGATGCCTATCCATGATTGAAGTTAAAGATGCATCCCTTGCAGTGCTTGGAAATCATGACCATTGGAACGGAGCAGAGGAAATTAGGAAAATCTTGAAAAATGCAGGAATAATGGATGTGAGCAATGATGTCTATTCAATATCCAAGGATGCAGAAAAGGGAGTGGTTAATCTTCACATTGCCGGTGTTGACAGCATGAAACTGAATAAGGAAGACATTGATGCCGTTATGCTTAAAATACCTGAACAGGGCCCTGCAATAATGCTTGCGCATGAACCTGATTTTGCAGACATTGCTGCCACTACTGGAAGATTTGCACTTCAAATATCCGGCCATTCCCATGGTGGACAATTCATTATTCCTGGACTCAACACCACAATTTTAAGAAGTGACTATTCTCGAAAATACCCTGTTGGAGAATATCAAGTAGGGGATATGGTGCAATATACATCTAAGGGATTGGGAACAAATGTTTTCTGGCTTAGAATCAATTGTGCCCCTGAAATTACAATTTTTAGATTAAAAAGTCCTGAAGTTGAAGAAAAAATTGGAAATGAGGAAAGCAAAAACGTTAATCAAACATTATCAGTTATTCATTCCAAGAAAATCTTCCCAACAAGGGATGATGTTGACAATTTCCTAAATATTGATGATATTAGTGACTTTATAGAATCAAAAAGAAAAAGAATCCCAGTTTATATGGAAAATAAGACAGACAACATTAAAGAAAACATAAATGAAATCCCAAAAATTATAGAAAATAAGACAGAAGAAATAAAAAACAATTTAAAGTTTAATTAAGTTCATAAACCATAGCTTTAAAAGGTCATTATAAAAATCTTTTACAAATTTAGTTGTTTTTTAGTTTTTATGAAGTTTCATAAAACTATGGTTTTATGAACTTAATTATGGCATGGCATCATAATCAATAAACTCTTTCTTTACATTAACATTGTCAACATCAACTCTTTCACGATATATGCACTTGCCATAATCCAAATGGGTTCTGTATACTTCAAATATTGCGTAATCCGCTTTTTCATCCAAATGCACTTGATATGGCACATCTCCAAGATAGCAGGTTCCCACATAGTTGCTGTCATTATACAATACTTTCCCATTTTTTGAGTAGAATATAACATTTATGGCATGTCTTCCATAGCTTTTCTGATTGTATGTAATTTCATATCCTTCTTCTATAGAAACCTTTGAATTGTACTGGGTTGAATGAATGTATCGGGTAATTTTCAAATCATCTATGACTACTGTATTAGACAATGAATCAGAAACTGCAGGCACAACAACTGTTGCTAAAACTATTATCCCAAGAACAATCAGAATTCCTGCAAGGCAATATTTTCCGCTGTTGTCATTTTCGGAGCTAGCATTTTGTCTACTTGATCCATTTCCTCCATAACTTCTTGGATAGTAGCCTCCAAGATCAGAATCATCATAGTCTCTTCCATACATCTTCTCTGCATCGCTGGCTCCATAGTGATAATCTGCATTCTGCATGAAAAAGTCATCATCACCTATCATGAATTTACCCCATTCACCTTTTTGATTAATTCTATTTTTATTATAAGTATTTATTTTTTTACATTTCTATTTTTCAAAATGGTTAAACCACTTAATTAGTTTAGCAAAATACTTATTTAACGTTTCGTAAAATAAGATTATAAAGAATATTTACATAATATTTTAAATTTTAATAGTTAAGTTTACTTTTTATAAGAAGCTTTTTTAAGAGTTTTATTTTTTTTAAAGAGGATTATCATATGATGGAAATTCATTGCAAGGAATGTGGAGGCAATAAGTTTGCCAGAAGGGAAGAGATGTACATCTGCACTGGCTGTGGCAGAGAATATTCTGCATTTGAGGTTATAGAACTTACTGATGATGTGATATCAAATCAAAAGACTTTTGAATCAAAAAAAGGTTCCATAACTGAAAACACTAAGGATTTTCATCCAAAAAAACCTTTGAGCTATTATGAATCCGCTTTTAAAAGAAATCCTAACGATTTTAACGCTCAATTGAATATAATTTACCTGAAGGCAGATAAGGCAAAAGTCACTGAAATAATCCCATATATTAGAAAAATGACCAATATATCTCCTAAAATCCTAAAGTCAATAAGGGATAGTCAAATGGATGAAGACAAGGAAATGGAAGCAATTTGGGAAGTAGGTGGCGTATTTCAGATAACTGCAGTCACTTTCAAGAATTCTGGGGATGCAAATACAAGGAAAATGGCCAATGATGCCTATGCCCAAAGAGTCAATAAGGAATGGTATCTTCGCATTCTCGAATTGACTAAACTGTTTTTCACTTTTGGTGATGATTTGGAAAGGGTATTTGATGGCAAGTATAATGATTTGGCTGTAAATTCATATAAGACTGGAATTTGGTATTATCTGGATATAATTAAGCTTGCAGAGGATCAGGAGGTTCATATTAAAAAGATAAGGAATTATGAAGAGAAAATAAGATTGGTTGAACCTGATTTTGAGTCTAGGTTGGATCTTAAAGTTGGTAAAAACAAGGGATCCTTCTTTGGAAGATTATTGTCCAGAAATTAGCATTTTTATTTTTCCTTAGTTTTCATAAGATGAATCTTAAATTTTCTTTTTAGTTTATTTTAACACTTTACATTATATTGTTCCATATGTATTTCATGTTTTTTTTCACTAATATATTGTCAGTAATGTCTTTTTCAAGTGATGCCAATTGTTGTTTTGTTTCTTGTTTTTTGCCCAAATAAAATCTTCCCATTCATTCTATGAATATCTGCTTTTCATTATTTGATATTTTTATCATGAATCATATTTTCTCATTCAATTCATGAACTCATTGTAATCCATGATAAAAGATATTGCCAATTTAATGAAATGACTTTTCTTCTAAAATTTAATTTTAAAATTTCATTGAAAGATTGTTCCATTTATTTACCCTACTCTTTAAACAGGTGTTTTTTGAAACTTATGAAAGAGAAAAAAATTATATATGCCCTATAATAAATAGGAATATGTAAAAATTAAATTTTTTAATAATGAGATGGGTATTGTGTTCATTGAACTTTAAATGGATTTTACATGATACTGATCTCATTAATAAGAATTTGAATTTTCAATTGATTTGACGGAGAAATTTTATGTTGGAAGAATTCATGCCTTTTGTAGGCCTAATTATTTTTGGAAATATAGAAAACCTTATTTTGGCATCGCAAGGTGTTGTTGCAGGTGTAAATCCTAAAGTTTTAGGATTGTTGAGTATTTTTGCTGTCGTTGTATGGCTATTTATAGGATTTGTTGCAACTGATTTCGCAATGCAATATTCCCAATACATCACATTCCTTGGTGGACTAGCGATTGTAATATTAGGTATCATATCCATCCGCGATGCAGTTCATCATATCTCAGAAGCTAAAGGAGATGCATAAGATGATAAATTTAAGAGATTATGCCCAGTTTACAGGACTGCTCATCTTTGGGAACATTGAAAACCTCATCTTGGCATCCCAAGGTGCTGTAGCACATGTAGACCCATTTATATTGTCCATATTGAGCCTGATTGCAGTGGTCATATGGCTGTTGCTTGGAACATATGGGACAAAACTGGCTATCAAATATGCAGACTACATTGAAATATTCGGTGGAGTGGCCATCATAGTTTTAGGTATTCAATCCATGCTTGAAGCTATGGGGTTATAATATTTCTGCCTCCCCTTATCTTTTCTTTATTTATTCTATTTCTTAGTTTCAATCTATTTTTAGAAAATTTTGGTGCAAAGAACAAAAAATTTTGGTGCTAAGAACAAAATAGTTAAATAATTTAAAGTATAATATAATATTGTTTTTTTATAATTTTTCAACCGGGCCCGTAGCTCAGTCTGGCAGAGCGCTTGGCTCTTAACCTTGTTGTCGCGGGTTCAATCCCCGTCGGGCCCGTTTTTTATTAATTCTTTTTTCTATTTTTTTTACTTTTTTTCACATTCACAAATAATGAAATAAATTAATCTAACTTAAAAAATTAATAAAAAATAAAAAGAAATTAAAAATTAATAATTAATAAAAATAGGGTTAAAAATTAAAAATTAATGCTTAAAAGTCAAATTAACTTTATTTAAAGCTTTAATATATTTGTCTGCATATTTTTGTTTAAGATTCTTTGAATAAGAAGCCTCTGTTTCATAAATATAAGAAACAATACCCTTATTTGCTATAGGAACAGTTATGTAAGCAGGACTTGAGCCTAATTGAGGATCAAACCTTTTTATGTGTGGTGCCAATTTAAGCAATCTTTTTAAATAAGTCGAAGACTTATTATGGAGTTTTTTAGATATTTTAACACTTTTAATTTTTTTATTTGAAATCATGTGAATAAATCGAGGATACTTGTATCCGCTAAGCCTGTAGTTTGTTTCATGGATATCAGTTACTATTTGAGGATTTTCTTTAGATATGTCCTTTACAACATATTTTTGACCCAGAACCTGACCGTTCATTCTGCTTTTAGAATAGCTGTTCTTATCTTTAGTCACATGAATGTAATACAAGACAAATCTTCTATTTAATTTTCCATTTTTGTTTTTCAGGCTTTTTTGCATCGCTTTATGCATTCCATTCTCTTGAACATGAACTCCAACAATTAGGGCAATGGTTTTGGTTGAGGATAAATTGCCATAGTACAACTTTTCAACATAGCCTTTTGTAGTTTTACCTAAAATCCTTTTATATGTGAATATTTTGGATTTGGTTCCATCATTAGCGAGAATGAAATATTTCAAAACCTTATTTGAAGATAAAGTGATATTATTCTTGAACTTTTTACTGTTTAGAGTAGGATTCTTGCCGTCTGTGGTATAATAAATAATTCCTTTCTTATCTGATTTTAGCTTTATAACTGTTTTTTTGGATTTGATTATCATTTTATTAATCCATACGCGAGGGGCCTTTTTACTGGCTAATGTGGAATTATTAGATACAATAGGTGTGCTTTGATTAGTTGAAACAGAATTGCTGTTCCCTTCACTTGATGAAGAATCATCTATACTTAAATCACCAGTCTCTTCAATGTAGTTTGAGGGCTGTGTATTATGATCAATAACAGGAATATCTCTTGAATCATCTGCTATGCCACTATTTTCAGCACTTACTGTTGCAATGGAACATAGCAAAGATAAAATGATTAGAATTAATAACAGGAATTTTTTATAAGACAAGATATGGCCTCCAATTAATATCATTAAAAATAGTTTGTTTAAACCTATATAAATAAATGTTTCTAGTTAAATAAAAAATCATTAAAGTTTTCTAATTCTAGGGTTTTATTAAACAAAATAATAACATATTTAAATTTTTATCATCAAATTATAATAAGATGTTTATAAATTAATAAATTAGTTGGAACTAAAGAGGTAAAAATATGAATCCTATTTTAATTGATGATGATAAATGTATTGCATGCTCCTCTTGCATAAATGACTGTCCTAATTCATTCATTTATTTGGAGGATGGCAAAATAAAAACCCATGACAATGGTTGTATAGAATGTGGACATTGCTATGCCATTTGTCCTGAAGGTGCCATTAAAATGGTCAATTATGATTTCACTGAGGAAATGGCAGTGTCTATGAGCGAAATAAATGAACACACTCTTCTTAATGCAATGAGAAGCCGACGTACTACAAGGCAGTTCAAACCAATTGAGGTCGAAGATGAAAAAATCAATATGATTCTGGAAGCTGGAAGATATGCTCCAACAGGTGCAAATTCTCAAAATGTCAAATATACAATTCTCGGTTCCAAACAGGATGAAGCAGAGGAAATCTGTGTAAACCTATTTAGAAAGGGTAAAAAAGTGGGAAATCTGAGCAGTTATTTGAGAAGAATTGAAGTGACAGATGATTTCTTCTTCAAAGGAGCTCCATTGATCATAGTCGTTTCAAGTAAAAGCAATATAAATGCAGGTCTTGCAAGCGCATATATGGAAATAATGGCTAACAGTCTTGGACTTGGAGTTCTATATAGTGGATTTTTTGTAATGTGCACAAAGCTAAGCAGGAAACTTAGAAATCTTATTGAATTGGAAAAAGGATATGATGTTGTTTCTTGCATGGTAATAGGTTATCCTAAGGTCAAATACCAAAGAATCGTCCCTCGTAAGGATTTGCAGGTAAATAGATTATGATTTTGCTAATAATATCCAATTCTTTATTATTTCTTTTTATTCTTTTCATATAATTATCATTTTTTTATTTCAAATCAGCTATTTTTGATTTTTTCATATAATTTTTTCTTATTTTTTTCTAATTTTTCTTAAAATTATCCAGTTTTTTATAAAAAACTTAAATATTTCATTAAATTTAATAAATATAATTAATTAAGTTTAAATAAGAGATTAAACATAAATTTAATTAATAGTTTTAATTAAGGATTAATCTATCTTGATTAACGTTAAATTAAGTTATATTTAAGTGATAAAATGAGTTTTGAGAATTCTAGTGAAATATTTAAATTACAGAAATTAGTGAAATCTTCCCTTTTGGAGATCAACAAGCTTAAGATGGAAATTGCCCAATTAAAGGATGAGCAAAATTCCCTAGTGTCCAATGATGAATTTGAAACCCTAAAAAATGAATCTGAACAGTCTTTAAAACAAAAAGAAGAAGAACTTATTGATTTAAAGAAAAAACATGAAATTGAAATTTCAGATTTAAAACTTAGATATGATGAAGATTTAAGAATCAAAGATGATGAAATCTCTTCTTTAAAAAATCAGTTTGAAGATGACTTGAAAAGCAAAGGATTAGAGCTTAGCGACTTTTTAGATAAGTTTGACAATGACATCAAGGCAAAAAACGATGAGATTTATGATTTGAAGGCTAAGTATCAGGCTGATTTGAAAACTAAAAACTATGAAATAGAAAACTTAACTCATTCTTTAAATACTAATATTGAAGTATTGAACAGATCCAAGGATCTATTGAATTCAAAGGATGAAACCATCAGAAACTTATCTGATAAGGTTAATGAACTTTCCGATTTAAACGAATCTCTTTCTAAAATGAAGGAATCCTTTGATGATGAATTTAACAGCTTTAAAACTTTAGAATTAGGTCAAGCAAATCTTAAATTGAAAGAGGCATTGAATGATGTCAGCTCTAAAGACAATGAGATTCAAGCTATTTCTAATGACTTAAAGATGGCTGAAAACAAATTGACTGATGTTCAACGCCAATTGGATGAAGCAAAAACCAAGGAAAATGAAGCTAACCTCAAATTGGCTAATACATTAAGCACTGTTGATGAAAAGAATCTTGAAATCCAGACACTTAATAATCAAATCGCTTCTCAGAATGAAGAGATCCTTGACTTGAAGAACAATTTGGTCAATAAGGACAATCTTGTGGCATTGCAAAGGGAACTTGATTCACGTGATGTAACAATTCGTGAGAAGGATGTGCAGATACAATTGTTGAAAGACAAGTCTGTTTCCCGTGAGGAATATGCTAAAGTTCAAAATGAATTGTCTAAAAAGGACTTGCAGATCCAAAGGTTGAATGAAGTGAAAGACCTATTCTTTGAATTGTCTGATGACAGCTTCTTGGATAACCAGTCTCAGGATGGAGTCATTAACAAGACATCTGTTGAAGATAGGGAATTGCTTGAGCTAAATGACATCAAGAGAGAATTGGAATTGGCTAAAGAGAATAAGCTTAAGATTAGGGCTGTTGGCGATGAGGAATTGGAAAATGTGGCTAATTTAATTGATTCCTCTTCAAGTGATGCAGGTGCTGGCAATGCTTCAAATCAGAATAATTCAGAGGAAGTTGAAAAGTTAAAACATGAAATTGAAGGATACAAATCAACAGTTGAGGAATTGGAAAAATTCAAGTTTGTCTATGATAAGTTAACTGCTCCTCAATTGAAGAACTTAAATTCCATCCAGTCTCAAATTTATCATTTGTTACCTGAAGATGAAGCTATGGATACATTGTCTGTAAAGGACTACCTTAATGATCTTGCTTTCAAGAATCTTTCATTTGGTAATACAAAGAACATTCTTAAAAGTTTAGAGAGAAAAGGTTATGTTGAAGTAGCTAAAAAAGAAAATGATATATTCTTCTGGCAAAAGCTTCCTTTACCTGAAGAATAATTAATCTTTCTTATTTTCTTTTTTTATTATTTTTTTTGAATTTATTTTTTAATATGCTTAATTTTGCATCGTTTTTGAATTTCATGTAATTTTAGAATTTTTCATGAAATCGTTTTTTCTTTGACTTTATGCTTTTTTTATACTATTTGTTATTTATTAACTTTTTTTATAAGTCTTAGTTTATTTTTACTTCACCTAATTCCTCTATTTGATAAATTATTATATATTATTTCATTAGGTACTGAATATGTCTTAATGTTGAAATGATAGGAATCAATAGGAACAAGTAAATGAAGTTAGGGTTTACATTAAAGTCAAGTAGGTTTACGATAATTGTGACACCCATAAGCATATACAAAGTGTGGAATACATATTTTTTATCTTCTTCGCTTGTGTATTCTTCAAGGAATCCTCTCTTGTGTGCATAATGGAACATGATTAAAAAGAATATTATAACTAAAAGTATATTCACTCCAAATATTACATTTGCCAAGAAGAAATGTGAATAGTTTCCAATGACTGATGTTGAAAAAGGTATGAAGCATAGGCATGCTAAATAAAAGATATTTAACCATAGATAAGGCATATTCAAGCTTTTTATTTTCATGAACTCATGATGGTAAATCCAGAATGAACCCAGTACAATGAAGCTCACAATGATTAGTCCAGCTATTGGTCCGATGGAGCCTAAAAAATTTATGAATCCAGTGTAATTGAGTATTTCCTTATCCGGCAAGACCATTCCAAAGATCAAAAGGGTCATTACTATACTGAATATCCCATCAGTAAGCCCCATCAGCCTTCCAGGATCAATGTCAATGTTTTTTTCAAAGGCATCCATGAATCTTTGATAAGTGCTGATTTTTTTATTGGTTTTTTCAAGTTTCCTTATCTCTTCATCGATGTTCTCTTCATTGATATTTTCACTTAATTTATTTTTTCCCTTTGCATTTTCAAGTTTTTTATGAACTTTCACAGCCTTATTTTCATCCATTTCGATTATTTGCCGTTCAATCTCGTCTTTTAGTCTTTGCAATTCTTTATATTTTTCATCAACATCTTCATCAACATAATCCTTAGATGGGCTGTGATTTTCTATTCCTTCATCTGTTATAAAATCACCTCCAAGTCAATTATAATTAGTTAAAATTTTGTAAATCTTATTATAATAACATTTTGGAAAACATGCACTCCCACCATGTCTCTTTCAATTGTTTACCGCAACGGAACTAGTGTTAACTGCAAAGGAACTAGTGTTAACTGCAAAGGAACTTTCAATTTTAATATATTTTTGTAACTAAATTAAATTTATATTATTTTGTTCATATTTTTGATATATTATTATAATTTTATTCAAAGTTTATTATTTTTATCATATTTTTATTTAAAATAATAATTTTATAAAAATTCATCATAAAAACAAAAACTTTATATATTACTTTAAACCCATTGTTATTATAGAATAAATATTATTAAATTAGTTGAATCTATCAATGATTTAAATTAACTTATATTTATTTAATCTATCAAAAAAATTATTTATTAAAAAAATTGAGGTGTATAGAATGGCACAAGGTCAACCTATTTTCATTTTACCTGAAGGAACTAACAGATTGTTAGGTAGAGATGCTCAAAGAACCAACATCTTAGCAGGTAAAGTATTAGCAGAAACTGTAAGAACCACTTTAGGTCCAAAAGGAATGGACAAAATGTTAGTGGACGGACTCGGAGATATTGTAGTAACCAATGACGGAGTTACTATCTTAAAAGAAATGGATATTGAACACCCTGCAGCAAAAATGCTCGTAGAAGTTGCAAAAACCCAAGAAGACGAAGTTGGAGATGGAACTACTACTGCAGTAATCATTGCTGGAGAACTCCTCAAAAAATCTGAAACTTTATTGGATATGGACATTCACCCAACCATCATTGCTATGGGTTACAGACAAGCAGCAGAAAAAGCACAAGAAATCTTAGATGAAATCGCTATTGAAGACATTTCCCGTGAAATCTTAGTAAAAGTAGCTATGACTGCTATGACTGGTAAAGGAACTGAAAAAGCTCGTGAACCTTTAGCAAACTTAATCGTAGATGCTGTACAACAAGTAGCTGACGATGGTGAAGTTGACACTGATCACATTAAAATCGAGAAAAAAGATGGTGCAGTAGTAGAAGAATCTACCTTAATCCAAGGTGTAATCGTAGACAAAGAAAAAGTACACCCAGGTATGCCATCCGAATTAAAAGACGCAAAAGTTGTCTTAATCAACTCTCCTTTAGAAGTTAAAGAAACTGAAGTAGATGCTGAAATCAGAATCACTGACCCTGCTCAAATGCAAGCATTCATTGAACAAGAAGAACAAATGGTCAGAGATATGGTTAACAAAATCGCTGATGTCGGTGCAAACGTATTATTCGCACAAAAAGGTATCGACGACTTAGCACAACACTACTTAGCTAAAGCTGGAATCATGGCTGTAAGAAGAGTTAAAAAATCTGACATTGACAAATTAGCTAAAGCAACCGGTGCAACCGTTGTATCTAACTTAGATGACTTAACCGAAGCTGACTTAGGTCACGCAGGTTCCGTAATCGAGAAGAAAATCTCTGGTGATGACATGATCTTTGTAGAAGAATGTCAAGAACCTAAAGCAGTAACCTTACTCGTCAGAGGAAGTACCAAACACATCGTTGACGAAATCGACAGAGCTGTTGATGATGCAATCGGTGTAGTGGCTGCTACTGTAGAAGACGGTCAAGTTGTAGCTGGTGGAGGAGCTCCTGAAATCGCTATGGCTAAAAAACTTAAAGAATATGCTCAATCCATTAGCGGAAGAGAACAATTAGCAGTAACTGCATTTGCAGAATCCTTAGAAATTGTTCCTAAAACCTTAGCTGAAAACGCTGGTTTAGACAGCATTGACTCTTTAGTAGACTTAAGGGCTGCTCACGAAAAATCTGCTTACATGGGATTAAACGTATTCACTGGTGATGTTACTGACATGAAAGAAGAAGGTGTTGTAGAACCTAAACGTGTCAAAAAACAAGCTATTCAATCTGCTTCCGAAGCTGCTGAAATGATTTTAAGAATCGATGACGTAATCGCTTCCAGCGGAACCAGTGCTGGCGACATGCCTATGGACCCAGGAATGGGCGGCATGCCTCCAATGATGTAGCCAAGCTTTTCCGTTGCCTACGGCAACGCAAAACCTTGACCAAAATTTTTTCCTATTTTGGTAAAGGGGTAGGCTTTAATTTAGATGAACCTTTTTTAAGGTTTATTTCTTTTCTTTTTTTACTTTTTTACTTTTTTACTTTTTTTACTATATTAAACTATTTCTAATAATTATGCTTATTTTTTAATATATTAAACTATATATGATTTATTTTTAATTTAACTAACTAATTACTCTTTATTTTTAATATTACTTTTCAAATGCTCTTTGTTTATGTTTATATTCTTTAAAAATCAACCTTTATTCAAGAATATTTTTAAAAATATGTAAAGGATTTGATAAAATGTCTTTGGAAAATAAAAAAGATTTGGAAAATAAAAAAGAGCGTAATTATAAAAATTATACGGAAGACATGTATGTTAAAAACAGCATTGATTATGGTTCTTGTGAACCTTCTGAATCTGGAGGTGATGGGGAAATTGAGGTTCCAATTGATCTTGAGGAAAATGACTTGAATGAATTGGCTCTATTGGGTTTTTTCAATGATTTTGCCTTGATTGATATAGGCATTCATGAGTTTATTAGAGAAGTTTATTTTGAAGAATAATCTTCTTTAATATTCCATTAATTATTTTAACATTTTCTTCAGAGATACTAAAATTTATTAACTATGCAATTGATATTATTAATGGTAAGATTATATTGATAAATAGATATTGAAAATGGTATATTTTAGGAGTTATAAAATGGCTGATAATGAAAAAAATATTAGAAGTGAAGAAGAGAAGGAACTGATCATTAATGCCCGAAAACCTGTTGGCGAATTGGGAGATAAATTATTGGATAGGATGAATGAAAGTCATGAAAGCCTTGCTCAATGGGGTGTAAGCCATTTGGATATTCTAAAGGATGATGTTATTTTAGATATTGGTTGTGGTGGAGGAGTCAATGTTGAAAGATTCCTTAAAATGACTGAAAATAAGGTTTATGGACTTGATTATTCTGAAATAGCTGTGGAGAAATCCACAAAGTTAAATCAAAAAGCTATTGGCGAAGGAAGATGTGAGATTATTCAAGGGTCTGTCTCTGAACTCCCATTTGAAGACAATACCTTTGACATAGTAACTGGATTTGAAACAGTTTATTTCTGGCCAGACTTTGTGAATGACTGCAAAGAAGTCAGAAGAGTGTTGAAAGATGATGGAATAATGTTCATCTGCAATGAGGCAATTCCTGATGAAGAGGATGAGCGTCAAAAGGAACTCATTGATCTTTTGGATATGAAAATATTCTCTGAAGATGAATTTGATGAATATTTGCGTGAGGCAGGATTTTCAGATATTATATGTTTCTCAAAAAGTGGTCCTGATAGTGTAGATAGGGAATTAGTCACTGGATGGCTTTGCGTTATTGCTAGAAAATAATAAAATCTATTTTTTTCATTCACATCCAGTTATTTCCTTTTATTTTTTCTTTTCTTTTCTTTTTTTCTTATTTTTTATTTTTATAAACAATTTCATATATTTTTTCTAATTTTTGGTAATAATTAATTTTTTTAAGTAAATTTTAAATATGATTAAATGTTAATAAAATATGTTAAAGATTAATTTTGATTATATTTCTTATTAATTATTATTTTTCATTGATATTTTTTTTAAATCCGTTCGGAAATAATAACTAATAAAAAATAGCAATCATTTTAATCATATTGTGTAAATGGTGATTAGATGAGTATGGCTTTATCAATTGGTTTAATTTCCTTAATAATTTTTGGAAATATCGAGAACTTAATTTTAGCTTCTCAAGGAGTAGTTAAAGCAGCAAATCCTTTAAAATTAGCGATTTTTAGTTTAATTGTTGTAACTTGTTGGTTAATAATTGGTACTGTTTGTACTCAGCAATTGGAAGCTTATGGAATTTACATTGAATTCATTGGTGGATTGGCCATATTTATTTTAGGTATTCAATCAATGCTAGAAGCAGTTAGAGGTTAGTGATAGAATGTCTTCAATGAAAGATTTTTTAAATGAATATAAGCCTTTCTTAGGATTATTGATTTTCGGAAACATTGAAAACTTGGTTTTATCCGCTCAAGGTGTTATTGAAGGAGCAAATCCTTTACTTGTTGCGGGACTAAGTTTATTAGCAGTAATCATTTGGCAGTTTATAGGTGTTTTCGGTACAAAATCCGCTATGAAATATTCCAGACACATTGAGTTTATTGGTGGATTTGCTATATTTGTTTTAGGTATTCAATCAATGCTTCCTTTGATATATCAGTTGATTTAAATTTTTAAGGATTTTCCTTATTTTAATTTAAATTATTGCCCATTTTCCTTATTTATATAATAAAAATCTTAATTATAGAAAGATTTATATATTATGTTAACTAACATTTATATGTTGTATATTGCGGTGTTAGTCCAGCCTGGTTAAGACTCTAGCCTGCCACGTTAGAGACCCGGGTTCAAATCCCGGACGCCGCACTTTTTTTATATTGCAGCTGTGGTATAGTCTGGTTATTACTTGGGCCTTCCAAGCCTACAACCCGGGTTCGAATCCCGGCAGCTGCATCTGTTTTTTTTTATTTTTCTAAAATTTTTTTGCTATTTTTCTAGATTTTCTAGTTATTCTAATTTTTTAAAAATCATTTACAAATTTTTTAGATCCATTAGTTTTCTTTAGAGATTTTTTCACATTCTGCTTTTTTCCATATTTATTCAATGATTTTTTATTAACTTCTTTTAGTATTGCTTAATGATTCATTTTTAGCTGTTTTTTGCTTATTTTATTAAATAAGTTTATATGTATTAAAATATAATATTATATTAATATAACCTTATAATGAATATTTTAAGTTTTTAGTCATTTTAAGTTTATATTTCATTATAAAAACAAAATAAAAGATAAAACTACTGTTGAAATTAAAAATTATATTTATTTATTTAAATTAAAATTAAATTAATAGCAATTATTAGCTATTTCAATTAAGACTAAATTATAAAATGGTTGTGATTTAATGGCAGGAATTGTTGGATATGGGGCAAATGTGCCTTCATATAGAATTAAAGTAGAAGAAATCGCAAAGGTATGGGGAGATAACCCTGATTCAATCTCAAACGGTTTAATCGTTAATGAAAAATCAGTGCCTTCATCTGATGAAGATACTGCAACCATTGCAGTTAGCGCTGCAAGATATGCATTAGCTAGAGCACAAATCGACCCTCAAGATATTGGAGCAGTTTATGTTGGTTCAGAATCTCATCCTTATGCAGTAAAACCAACCGCTACAATCGTTGCAGAAGCAATTGGAGCTACTCCTGATATGACTGCAGCAGATTTGGAATTTGCTTGTAAGGCAGGAACTGCTGGAATTCAAGCTACTATGGGTTTAGTGGACTCTGGCATGATAAAATATGGTTTAGCTATTGGTGCTGATACCTCTCAAGGAGCTCCTGGAGATGCTTTAGAATACACTGCATCTGCTGGTGGTGCAGCTTATATCATTGGTAATAAGAATACCATTGCTGACTTTGGAACTACTTACAGCTTTACTACTGACACTCCTGACTTTTACAGAAGAGAAGGTCAACCTTATCCAAGTCATGGAGGAAGATTCACTGGTGATCCAGCTTATTTCAAACATGTATTAGGTGCAGCAAAAGGATTACTTGAGAAAACTGATTCAAAGGTAGAGGATTATGATTATGCTATTTTCCATCAACCTAACGGTAAATTTTACTTAAGAGCAGCTAAAAAATTAGGATTTACTCCAGAACAATATAAAGACGGTCTCTTAACTCCTAATGTGGGAAACACCTACTCTGGTGCTGTTCCTTTAGCACTTTCCAATGTTTTGGATAAAGCAGAACCTGGAGATAAAATATTTATTGTATCCTATGGTTCAGGTGCAGGTAGTGATGGATTTACCTTAACTGTAAATGACAGAATTGAAGAAGTTAAAAATTTAGCTCCTACAACTGAAGAAATCCTCTCTAAAAAGATTTACGTTGATTATGCAGTTTATGCTAAATTTAAAGGAAAACTTAGAATGGCATAGAAAGAGGATAGAGTTAGAGGAATTAATTATAATTATTATGATAAAGGTGAAAAAATGAGAGATGTTGCAATTATCGGAGCTTCCCAAACAAAATTCGGTGAATTATGGGACAGTTCATTTAGAGAATTAATTTCACAAGCTGGTCTTGGAGCTATGGAAGATGCTAATGTTAGCGGTGCAGATTTGGAGGCAATGTTTGTCGGAAACATGTCTGCAGGTCTTTTCGTAGGTCAAGAACATATAGCAGCACTTATTTCTGATAGTATGGGTATGAACCCAATTCCATGTACAAGAGTTGAAGCTGCTTGTGCATCAGGAGGACTTGCACTTAGACAAGGTATTATGGCTGTCGCTTCAGGTTACCATGATGTTGTGGTATCTGCAGGTGTAGAAAAGATGACTGATGTTGTTGATGCAACTCCTGCTATTGCTACCGCTTCTGACCAAGAATGGGAAGCACAGCAAGGAGCTACTTTCCCATCATTATATGCTATGATTGCTCAAAGGCATATGTATGAATATGGAACCACTAGAGAGCAATTGGCTATGATGTCTGTAGTAAACCATAAGAATGCTTCAAACAACCCTAATGCTCAATTCCCATTTGAAATTAGTGTTGATAAAGTATTGGCATCCTCTCCTGTTGCAGACCCATTAACTTTACTTGACTGTTCACCTGTTTCTGATGGTGCAGCAGCTATTGTTATTTGTGCAGCAGAAAGAGCTAAGGAGTTCACTGATACTCCTATTTATGTAAGAGCATCTGCACAGTCTTCTGGAACCATTGCATTGCACAGCAGAAAAGACATTACAACTTTAGATGCAACCATTGCAGCTTCCAGAAAAGCTTATGATATGGCTGGAGTGACTGTAAAGGATATCGATGCTACTGAAGTTCACGATTGTTTCTCAATCAACGGATTGCTTGCAATTGAAGACCTCGGATTTGCTAAGAAAGGTGAAGGTGGAAAAGTTCTTGAGGAAGGACAAACCAATATCGATGGTGATTGTCCAATTAACCCATCTGGTGGTTTAAAAGCAAGAGGACACCCTCTTGGTGCTACTGGTATCGCTCAAGCTGCTGAAATCGTATGGCAATTAAGAGGAGAAGCAGGCAAACGTCAAGTGGATGGTGCTGAAATCGGTATGACCCATAATGTTGGTGGTACTGGTGGTACTTGTGCTGTTCACATCTTTGGTAGAGATCTTAACTAGATTTCTACTTTCTTAACTTTTTTTATTTTCTTACTTTTTTATTTACTTATTTTATTTACTTTTTAACTATTATTTTCTTATTTTTCCAATTTCTATCTTTTTTTATTCATCAAAAATAAGTTTATCAATGTAATCCATATCCAGAGCTTCCTCTACAATATTCGCTAATTTTTCGAGTGAATTCTCTACGCTTGTTTCAAATGGGTCTTCTCCAATTCTCTCTTCAAGTCCTTTGCTTTTTCTTAAAGCGTTTAGGAATTCCCTTCTGATATTGTAGTTATTGAAGATTCCATGGAAATAGGTTCCAAATACATTTTCACTGTATGCTCCATCGAATTGGTCATTGTCATTGTTTCCAATTCCCTTTTCTATCTTAAATAATGGGTTGGCACTTATTAGGTTTGTAGTTCCTTCGTGCAATTCGTATCCTGTGACCTCTTCGCCATTGATTTTGGAAAAGATTTCATGGAACATGCCATTATCATCAGGGCTTTCATCAATTTCTATTGTAGCTAAGCTCTGCTTTACGATTTTGCCTTCTCTAATGAATTCGCTTTCAATATCCAAAAGACCTAATCCTTCAACTTCATCAAGCTTTGATTCCTTGTGGTCCTTATCATAAATCTTATTTCCTAATATCTGGTATCCTCCGCAGATTCCAATTATTGGTATTTTGGATTCATTTGACAGTTCCCTTATTTTGTTTGCAAAGCCTGATTTTTCCAATTCCATTATGTCTTCAGTTGAATTTCTTGTTCCAGGCAAGATCAATGCATCGACGTCCTTTATCTTTTCCTGATAGTTATGGACTTCAATCATCCTGACTTCAACGTCTTCCTCTGTATCAAATGGGTCGATATCAGTAAAATTAGCTATTTTTGGAAGTTTGATTACTCCAATTATTATATGATCATCATTGCTTTTGAATTCCTTAGTCCAGTCATGTTCCTTTAGGGATGCGGAATCCTCTTCAGGAAGCTGCAGGTTTTCTGCATATGGGACTATTCCAAGGACTGGAACTTCAATGATTTCTTCTAATCTTTCGATTCCAGAGCATAACAATTCCTGTTTTCCTCTGAATTTGTTTATGATAACTCCTTTGAATCTTAATCTGTCTGCATCATCAAGAAGTAGGAATGTTCCAGCTATTGATGCAAATACTCCTCCCTTATCAATGTCTCCAACAAGAAGCACATTTGCATCAGCTATTTCTGCAGCACCCATATTTGCAAGGTCTCCTTCCCTTAAGTTGATTTCAGCAGGGGAACCTGCACCTTCCATAATTATTATGTCATAATCTTTCTTTAAGTTGTTTAATGAGTCTATTACAGCTTCTTTTGCTATGATTCTATAATCTTCATCGTCCATTAGATTATTGTCTATGTCTTTTTGGGTAGCTTTTGTCTTGTCATACTTTCTAAAGAAGTCCTTGTTTCCCACTGCTTCGCCTTGGATGATTACCTGTGAACATGATTCCCCTTTTGGCTTTAATAAAATAGGGTTCATGTCTACTGTAGGCTCTATGTTTGCAGCTTTTGCCTGCAATACCTGTGCAATGGCAATTTCTTTGTTTTCCTTTGTAGTGTATGAGTTTAAGGACATATTCTGTGATTTGAATGGAGCAACCTTATATCCCCTTTTTGTATATATCCTACAAAGTGCTGCAACGATTAAACTCTTTCCTGCATTGGAAGCAGTTCCTTGAATCATTAAACATTTTGTCATAATTTTACCCAAATTCTTGTATATTAGTTTCATTTGTTTTTTATAAAATATAAATTTTATTTGATTTGATATTTTTGTTTGAATTATTTGGAACCATTTTGAATTTTCATATTCTGTTATTTTAGTTAATAAAAGTTACTAAAATACAAACCTTTTTATATAACTAAAATCATAAAGTTATTAAGAATGTAGTTTAATATATATTAATATAATGTAATATTAATAATGAAAATATATGATTATAAATTGAGGTAATTTAAAAATAATTTATGAAACAATCGTCATATTAACTAGAAATTAAGTAAAATTAAAATATTTAGGAGGTTTTATATGGAAGAAGATAAAGTAATTGCTACAGAAGTAGAAGAATTAGAGTCTAAAGAAGAAATCGTAGACTCTTCTGTAGAAGATAATATAATTGATGAAGCTGATAACGCTGCTGATGCTGATGCAGTTGAGGAAATTGCAGAAACTAAGGCTGAAGAAAAAGATTCCCTTGAAGTCGAGTTTGTTGAAGATGATGGTGGAAATCGTAGAATCAAACCTATGCTTGATTATGAGTCAATTTCAAATACTGCAGATATAGAAGTGCCTCCTTTGCTTATTGATCAGGTCATTGGTCATGAAGAGTCTGTTGAGACTATTAAAAAGGCAGCTAAACAAAGAAGAAATGTTCTTCTTATTGGTGACCCCGGGGTAGGTAAGTCAATGTTAGCTAAAGGAATGGCTGAATTATTGCCTCCTGAAGTGCTTCAGGATGTATTGGTTTATCCAAATCCAGAAGACAGCAATTATCCATTGGTCAGAACTGTGCCAGCAGGTCAAGGTAAAAAGATAGTTAAGGCAAACAAGGCTAATGCAAAAAGCGGTGATGAGAAAAAGATGATGATTACCATGTTTGTCACTGCAGCTATTTTCGTTCTTGGATTAATGTATCAAAGAATATTTGAGGCTATTATTGCTGCACTTCTTGTTATATTTATTTCAATGCAGATCAAGCCTAAAGTATCCAATAGCGCTCCAAAATTGTTAGTGAACAATGGAGATAAAAGATTCGCACCATTCATGGATGCTACTGGGGCTCATGCAGGTGCATTGCTTGGTGATGTAAGACACGACCCTTACCAATCTGGTGGTCTTGGAACTCCTGCACATGAACGTGTTGAAAGTGGTATGATCCATAAGGCACATAAAGGGGTTTTATACATTGATGAAATAGGTACAATGAGCATGAAAACCCAACAAGAGCTTTTATCTGCAATGCAAGAGAAAAAATATGCAATCACTGGTCAAAGTGAAAACAGCAGTGGTGCAATGGTTCGTTCTCAAGCAGTTCCTTGTGATTTTGTTCTTGTAGCTTCCGGTAACATTCAAGTTCTCGAAGGTATGCACATTGCGATGCGTTCAAGAATTAGAGGATATGGTTATGAAGTATTCATGAAGGACTATATGGAGGATACTGAAGAAAACAGAAAAAAACTTGTCCAGTTTGTTGCTCAGGAAGTTAAGAATGATGGAAGAATTCCACACTTTGCAACCGATGCACTTGATGAAATCATATTGGAAGCTAAACGTAGAGCAGGCAGAAAAAATGCATTGACTCTCAGATTAAGGGAGTTAGGTGGTTTAGTACGTTCCTCTGGTGATGTAGCTATTGAGGAAGGTGCAGACTTAGTAACTGCTGAGCATGTTGTAACCGCTAAGAGATTTGCAAGAACCTTAGAACAGCAAATTGTTGACAGATCTATCATACAAAGAAAAGAATACAGTGTATTCCACTCTTCTGGTGGAAAAATCGGTATGGTCAATGGTTTAGCAGTTATGGGTGACAGAAGCGGTATTGTTATGCCAATTGCTGCTGAAATGGCTCCTGCAAACAGTAAAAATGAAGGTAAAATCATTGTAACTGGTAAGCTTGGAGAAATTGCATTGGATTCCGTTCAGAATGTAAGTGCAATCATTAAAAAATACACTCAAGTTGACATTTCCAATCATGATATTCACGTCCAATTCTTGCAAAGTTATGATGGTGTAGAAGGAGACAGCGCAAGTGTTTCAATAACTGCAGCTGTAATCTCTGCTGTTGAAGGAATTCCTATTGATCAATCTGTTGCACTTACCGGTTCCTTAAGCGTTCGTGGAGATGTAATGCCAATTGGTGGAGCTACTGCTAAGATTGAAGCGGCAGCAGAAGCAGGCATTAAGAAAGTTTTACTTCCTAAATCCAATATGGATGATGTAATGCTTGAGAAAAAGTATGAAGACATGATTGAAATCATTCCTATTGAAACCATCGAAGATGTTTTAGAAAATATCTTAATCAATGGTAGCAAAAAGGAAAGATTAATCAAGAAAATGAGAGAAATCAGTGGTGCTGTAACCAGTAAAGTATCCGCTGATTCTATGGCTTTGTCTAATCCAAGTCATAACTGATCTCTAATTTTTCTATTTTTTTCTTTTTTATAATTTTTTATAATTTTTTATAATTATTTTTTTATAATTTTTTATAATTATTTTTTTATAATTTTTTAATTTCGTTATTCCCCTATTTCATTGCTATTTTTCACTTTTTTATTGTTATATATGCAAAAAGTTTATATATTAAAAATAGATTATAATAATAATTAGATGTAAAAACATCTTATAATAATATATAAGAAAATTTCATTTTTATCAATTGACGTTTTTCAATTTGATGAATTATGGTGGTGATAAAATGGCAACTACATTAAAAAAAGCTGTAGGTATCATAGCGGTTGTCTTTGTTTTGTTTTTTGTGATAACTGCATTTTCTGGTATTTTGATTTTAGCTCAAGATGATACTGAAGGAGGAATTCCTGGAGTAGATATGGCTGCTTTATGGAGTATAAATGGTGGATTCACTTGGATTTATCCTGGAAGTTCACATAATGCAAATGGTCATACCCTTCATAACATTTACATGACTGATAATCCATATCAGGATGCTAAGGAAATCATGGAATATACATATGATGTAAGCCCTCATATTTTAGTGATTATTAACGATCAAGCAGCTGCACACATCTTTGGGGATAATATTTTAGATACTATTCGTCAACATGACTGGGTTGAAGGAAACTCTCGTGGAGATGCTGTTGCTATGAGTATTACACATGTAAATCCATTACCAATTATTCCGGATATCCTGTTAGGTAATATTAAAATCATGTTAATTTAATAGTTTTGAATCCTTTTTCAAAACTAACTTTTCTCTTTCTTTTTTTAATTTTTTATTTTTATCTTATTTTGCTATCTTTTTCTCTATCTATTTTCAAATCATTATTTCTAATTTTTAAATCCTAATTTTTAATTATCAATCCTATTTTTACTAATATTTAAATACTTAATTAAATAAAAATAATGATGTATATATAATCTTAAAAGTTATTTTAGACTTTTTAAAGATTATTTTTATTCAATTTATAAAATATAAAATTTAAAAATTAAAATTATTATTGTGTGATTTCATGTTATTGATAGCTCAAAATCATTTTCAACTTATAGTCGAAGTAGGTTTGATTTTACTTGCTACCATGATTTTCGTTCTAAATCTAGTTCCTTTTTCATTAAGTGTAGTCACTTTCCTGTCACTATTCTTATCTGGAGGATTTGCAATTTTATTCGGAGTGGATTTAGCGTTCTTGATATTGTCATTTGGTCAGCATGAATTTACTCACCCATTCGGCCCAATTGCTCTTTTAGCTATTATGACTGCATTAGCTTCGCTGAAGGTGATGGAAGAGTCGGGGGTTAATGTAGCGCGGCTGAAAAGGATAGTTTACATACTTCTTGCAGCAATTACTATCTTTGGAGGAGCAATGCATAGATCTTTCTTATTATTATGGTTTGTCGGTTTATTCATAGGGTATACTATTATTTCAAAATCTTTTAGACAAAAATCCATTCTTACACTAAGGAGAATTGGTATGTTCTTTGGAGCGGCATTAGTTGCTTTTGGAGTATTAGAGATAGTTGCAAGAATCAGTGGTATGGAGGTTTTCTCTCCTGTACTTAGGATTTCAAGACTTGCAGCAAATTCATTGTCAAGTTTGAAACTGGTAGTTGGAAATACTTGGTTGATTGGGCATGACCCTTCATCCTCTTACTGGTCCAATAGTTCCGGATTTGCTGATGGGTATATCAGTTTGCCAATGCAATTCATCTTATTGTTTGGTTTACCGTTCCCTCTCTTCTTCGGTCTATTAGTAACCAGAAAGGATACTATCGATTATATGCTTCCAGGTATTTTTGGTTATGCTTATGACTTTGGATATCTTACATTCTTGATATTGCTCTTAATAGTTCTAGGAACCATTATAGTTGGATTAATGATTTTAAGAGAATATAGACATAAAAGAGAAAGTAAAAATAGAAAATACCTTGGTAAAGAGGTCCTTTTAATAGGTTCACTTACAGGTTTTGTTTCTCAAGCGGTGATTGGTCTTTTCTTATTCAACAGGACTGTAAACGGTATGGCTTTACTCACATTCATGTTCTTGGGATCTTTAGTATTGGCTCATACTGTAACCATTAGAAGAGACAGCAATGAAGCTGTAAGCAGATAAAAAATAATTTTTCTATTTTTTATTTTTTTTATTTTTCATTTTAACTTTTTTATTTTATTCTAATTTTTTTAACTTTTTATTTATTTTAACTTTTTTTAATTTATTCTAATTTTTTTAACTTTTTATTTATTTTAACTTTTTTTATCAATTTCTATTTTCACTTCTTTGTTTTATTTTCACCATTTCTTAAAATAGTAATATTTAATTATAAACATTTATAAAAATATTAGTATATTATTAATTTGATTAATTAATAAAATTTTAAGATTAACGACAATATTTTTGGTGATTATTTTGATAATTGGTGGTTCAGCATCACAAAAATTGGCAGCAAATGTTGCTAAGGAATTAGGAGAAACCTTATGTCCTCTTGAAACTAAAAAATTCCCAGATGGAGAAAGGTATGTTAGGATTAAAGGGGAAGTTGAAAAGAATGTTACAGTTATTCAATCAACCGGTTTTCCTCAAGATGAAAATTTAATTGAATTGTTATTTATACTCAGAACTCTTAAGGACTTAGGGGCAGAGCATATTAAAGTGGTTGTTCCATATTTAGGTTATGGTAGACAGGAATTAAGATTTAAGGATGGAGAAGCTATTTCTGCTCAATTGGTATCTAATCTTATTGAAGAATCTGGTGCAGATGAATTCATTTCAATCAACTTGCATGAAGATAGTGTCAGAGACTTCTTCAACATTCCAACTGCAAACCTTTCTGCTATGGCTCCAATTGCAGAATACATTGCTGATAAAGTGGAAAATCCTATAATCATTGCTCCAGATAAAGGCGCTTTAGGATTTGCAGAGGAAATTGCTGAAATTCTTGGTTGCAATTGCACCTATATGAGCAAAGTCAGATTAGGTCCTGATAAGGTTGAAACCAGAATCGTTGATGTTCAATGTGATTTTGATTCAGAAGATCTTGATAAGGTTAAAAAGGATTCTAAAGTTAATATTGATTCTGTAGCTGGAAAAGAAGCGGTTATCATTGATGACATTATTGCTACTGGTGGAACAATTGTTAATGCAATCGGCATCTTAAAGGAACATGGTGCAAAATCTGTAGATGTATGTTGTGTTCACCCTGTGCTTGTAAATGATGCTGTCTTAAAGATCATGGCTGCAGGAGCTCGTGACTTATCAAGTACTGACACTTTGAAATCTGATGTCAGTTCAATTTCTGTAGCAAAATTGATTGCAGATGCTTTAAGATAAATTTAATCTATATCTTATTATTTTATTATTTTATTTTTATTCCAATATTTTTTAAATTAATTTTTTTATTTTTTTATTTTTTTATTGGGATTTCCACTAATTTTTTTAGTCCTTTTATTTTCTTTTTAAAAAAGTATTACTTACGAATTATTTCAATAATAATTGTTTGATTAATCAACAATAGTTTTATATTATATTAATTAAAATATTATATTATAATTTAAATAATTTTATTTGGAGATATGAAATGCACGAATTTGCTATGGCTCAAGGGATTTTCAACACAGTTTTAGAAACAGCACAAGCTAATGATGCAATTGAAGTTACTGAAATGGTAATTGAAATTGGGAAGTTGGCTATGTTAAATCCAGAACAATTGAAATTTATGCTTGGCGTTATGCTTGAAGGTGAAGAATTAACTAAAAATGCCAAGATGATCATTAATACCATTGATGTTGAAATTAAATGTCATAATTGTGGCTTTGAAGGTATAGGTAATGTTGATGACAGCGATCATTATGCTCCTATGATTTTATGCCCTGAATGTGAAAGTCATAGGGTTCAAGTTATAAATGGTAAAGACATTACCGTTAGAAGCATTAGTATTGAAAAAGAGGATGATGAAAATTAGCTAAAAATGACAATAGAAAATTCTATTGAAATAATTAATATGTCTTTTGATAATTCTTATACTTTTTTGATAAACTATTAAAAATATTGTCCAAATTTTTAAAATTATTAAACTTATTATAAAATTATATGTTTTGAAGGTGAATCATATGCATAAGATTGCAGATGTAGAGATAGCAAAGAATATTATGGATGCTAATGACAGATTAGCACATAAGAATTTACATTTATTGGAAGACCACGATATATTTTGTATAGACTTCGTAGGAGCTATTGGATCTGGTAAAACTGCTCTTATTGAAGACTTAATTGATAATCTTGATGAAAAAGTTGGTGTAC
This sequence comes from uncultured Methanobrevibacter sp., assembly GCF_902784195.1. Classification (NCBI taxonomy): domain Archaea; kingdom Methanobacteriati; phylum Methanobacteriota; class Methanobacteria; order Methanobacteriales; family Methanobacteriaceae; genus Methanobrevibacter; species uncultured Methanobrevibacter sp. The sequence continues at coordinate 59,383 of NZ_CACZTX010000009.1, read as the reverse complement.
TCGCAGGAGATATCATCAGTGATTTTGATGCAGATAGGATCAAATCACACAATGCACCTGTTGTCGGATTGAACACTGGTACTGAATGTCACTTGGATGCACATTTGGTCAGTCATGGTTTAGGTGACTTGCCTCTTGATGATATCGATTACCTTTTCATTGAAAACGTAGGTAATTTAATCTGCCCTGTTGACTTCCAGTTAGGTTCTCATATGAGAATTGTTGTTGTCAGTGTTACTGAAGGTGATGATACAGTAGAGAAACACCCTTACATTTTCAAGGATTCTGACTTAATCATCATCAATAAGATTGATTTGGCTGATGCTGTCGGTGCAAGCACTGATAAGATGGTTGCTGATGCTAAAAAACTTAATCCGGATGTTAAAGTCATCACTACCAGCTTAAAAGAAGGTAAAGGATTAGATGAAGTGATTGAAGCTATTAAAGATGCTAAAGCACACGCTGCTGAACATCACCATCATGACCATGATCATGAACACGACCACAGTCATGAACATGAGCATGGCCATAGTCATGACCATCATCATTAATCTTTTTTCATTTTTTTTATTTTTTAACTTTTTTCAAAATGTTTTATTTTAAATAAATCTCTTTAGATTTATATTTCTTTTATTTTTTATTTTCTTTTAATTTTATTTTTTCATTTTAATTTTTACTAAAATTTATTAAGTATTACTAAAATAATATTTATAAAAGGTGATTTCATGAAAATATGGATTGATATATCAAATGCTCCTCATGTAAGATTTTTTAAGGATGTTATCAAGTATTTTGAGAATGAAGGAGAAGATGTTTTAGTTACAGCCCGTAAGTTTGGAGATATTCATAAATTAATGGATATGTATGACATAGATTTTGTATCTGTAGGTAAACATGGAGTCACCTTAGAGGAAAAGCTTAAGGAAAGTGCGGAGAGAGTTGTCAATTTAGCTGATTTGATCTCAGGTGAAAACTTTGATGTAGCTTTATCCAAACATTCAATCGAGCTTCCAAGAGTGGCATTTGGCCTTGGAATTCCAAGTCTCTTTGTTTTGGATAATGAACATGCAATGGCTGCCAATAAGCTTACTCTTCCATTATGTAGCAAGATTATAGTTCCAAGCATTATCGATGAGTGGAAATTATTGCAATATGGTGCAAATCCAAATGACATCATCAAGTATAATGGAACTTCTGAATTGATGCACTTTAACAACTTTGTATTCAATGAGAATATTTTTGAGGATTTGGGATTGGATTTGCCTCTCCAAAAGACTATTTTAATGAGGCCTGAACCATCTCTTGCTTCTTATTTGAATACTGATTGCAGAAAGTCTGTTTTATCTCCAGTTGTCGATGTCTTAAAGGAATATGCTAATATTCTTATTCTTCCTAGATTTAAGGAGCAGGCAGAGATTTTTGAAGGAATTAAGAATGTAACCATTCTAAAGCCACCTGTTGACACTTCTAGTATAATCAAGGCATGTGACCTTGTCATTGGTGCAGGTGGAACAATGAATAGGGAAGCAGCTATTCTACAGACTCCAGTCATTTCATGTTACCCTGGAGACACTTTATCTGTTGATCAGTTTTATGTAGATAATGGTTTGATGTATAGGACAACTGATTTAGAGGATATTACTAAACAGGCACTTAGTTTTATTGTTAATCCGCATAAGCCAATTGATTTTAAAACAGATGATTTATTTGGATTGATTGTCAACAAGACCTATGAGTTAGGTAACTCTAAAAAATAAACTTATTTTAATAAATTATTTTAAATTATTATAATAGATTATTTTAATAGATTATTTTAAAAAATATTTTTTTTATTCTTCTTTTATTTATGAATTTAAATTGATGAAATTTGGAGCATTTAAAATGAAAATTACAGTCGCAGGTGTAGGATATGTAGGGCTTTCCCTTGCTGTTCTACTAGCTCAAAAACATGATGTTACTGCTATTACAACAACAGAATCAAAAGCGGAAAAACTAAATCATCTTATTAGTCCTATTCAAGATGATGAGATAGAAAGATTTTTTAAAGAGGCTCGTGAAGGTAAACGAGAACTTCATCTTAATACAACTACTGATAAGGAAACTGCATATAAGAATGCAGATCTTGTTATTATAGCTACCCCCACAAATTATGATGATGTCACTCATTTCTTTGATACCTCTGCTGTTGAGGATGCTATAGAATGGACTCTTAAAGTTAATCCTGATGTGCTTATGGTTATAAAGTCAACAATTCCTGTCGGATATACAGAATCTGTTCGTGAGAACTATGGTGTTAAGAATATCATATTCAGCCCAGAATTCCTTCGTGAGTCAAAAGCGCTTTATGACAATCTTCATCCAAGCCGTATAGTTGTCGGTTGTGATGATGACCAAATGGAAGAGGGGCAGATGTTTGCAGACCTTCTTTTGGAAGGTGCAAGAGAAGAAGAGAAGAAATTTAATTCTCCTGAACAGGATATTCCAGTATTGTTGACACATTTGACAGAGGCTGAAGCCATTAAGCTTTTTGCAAACACTTTTCTTGCTGTAAGGGTAAGTTACTTTAATGAACTTGATACATATGCTCAGACCAAAGGCCTTGATACACAGATGATTATAGATGGAGTATGTATGGACCCTCGTATTGGTGGGCATTATAATAATCCATCATTTGGATATGGCGGATACTGTTTGCCTAAGGATACAAAACAGTTGTTGGCAAACTATAAGGATGTTCCACAAACTATGATAGAGGCTGTTGTTCATTCCAATTCAGTGCGTAAGGATTTCATTGCGGATCAGATTATTTCAAAAAATCCAAAAACAGTTGGAGTTTATCGTCTTACCATGAAAAGCAATAGTGACAATTTCCGAGCATCTGCTATACAAGGCGTTATGAAGCGTATAAAAGCAGAGGGAATTCCAATAATTATCTATGAGCCAGCACTTGATGATGGAACTGAATTCTTTAGGTCTGAAGTGGTGAATGATTTGGATCGCTTCAAGAGTGAAAGTGATGTCATTCTTGCAAATAGATTTGATTCACAGGTTCTTGGTGATGTTGTGGATAAGGTATATACAAGAGATCTATTTAGGAGAGACTGATAGTTTTATAATGGATGAAATTAAGAGTTTTCACTCTTAATTATTTTTCCAATATTTTATTTTTTTCTTTTTTTATTGCAATTCATCAATTGCAACCATTCTTCATTTGGATTATCTTCCTTAAAGTATTTTTCAAAGATTTCCTTTCTGTTTTTAATTATCTTTTCATATTTTTCAGGGTTTTCTTCCTTGAATTTCTTATGAAGGGCTACAGTTAAGCGATTCAAATATTCATTCAGATTTTCCTTTTCATCTTCACTTAAAGTGTCAAAGATATCAATATCTTCATGATTCTTAAATTCTAATGCTCTTCCTTCTTCTGTCAATTCAACAAGCAGAACCCTTTTATCTTTAGGAGATGGAACCTTTCTGATGAGATTTTGCTGTTCTAGTTTATTCAAGGTTTCATTAAGGGAAGTTACACTGATATTCAATATTTCAGATAATTCCTTAGTAGAAAATCCGTCTTTTCTCTTTAAAAGAATGATTAATCTGCCCTGTCCCTTTGTAATGCTTTTCATTTCTGGATTTTGCTTTTTGATTCTTCTATCCAGAATCTCATTTATCATAATGAATTTATGGAACAATATTTGATTATTTGCCTCATCAAACTCAAGATAATGGTTTGAATTATTTTCCCTATTCATATGATACTCTCCTTACTTTGCGCATTCAAGGTATTGTAGTAATATCCTTTTTGCTCCAATAGCTCTTCATGTGAACCTTGCTCGATTATATGGCCGTCTTCAATTACAAGTATCTTGTCTGCATTTCTGACTGTTGACAATCTGTGAGCAATGATGAAGCTTGTTCTGTCTTTCATCAGCTTGTCCATAGCTTCCTGAATTATCTTTTCGGTTCTTGTATCAACTGAAGATGTCGCTTCATCCAAAATCAATATCTGCTTGTTTGAGAGAATGGTTCTTGCAATTGTCAAGAGCTGCTTTTGACCATGGGATATATTGTCAGCATCTTCGTTAAGCTCACTTTCATATCCTTCAGGGATTTGCCTTATGAAATGGTCTGCATGAGCCTCTTTTGAAGCGTTTATGACCTCCTCTTCAGTGGCATCCAATTTACCATAACGTATATTGTTGTATATTGTGTCATTGAATAGCCAAGTGTCTTGAAGCACCATTCCTACAAGAGATCTTACGCTATGCTTGTCATAATTGTTGATGTTGACCCCATCAATTTTTATCTCTCCGCCATTCAAGTCATAGAATCTCATGAGCAGTTTCACTATTGTTGTTTTTCCTGCTCCGGTTTCACCTACAATAGCTATTTTCTCACCCTTCTTGACCTTGAATGAAAGGTCTTTAATCACTAAATCATCATCGCCGTAACCGAAGTTGACATTTTCAAAACTGATTTCATCAGCAATTTCGGTGATTTTCTCTTTTGAAGGGTTTTCTTCAACCTTTATTTCAAGGAATTCGAATATTCTTTCACTTGCAGCCATTGCAGTTTGTATCATATTCATTATTCTTGTTATCTGTTCAATAGGGGTTGTGAAGTTCTTGGAGTATTGGATAAATGCCAAGATGTCTCCAACGCTTATTGCCTTTTGAAGTACGAGCACTGCTCCAAGAACTGATATGATCACATATTGCAAATTGGAAATGAAGTGTACGAAAGGACCGGATAGGCTTGAGAAGAACTTGGATTTCCATTCCTGTTCATACCAGTTTTCATTTTCCTCTTCAAAGATTCTCATGGATTCTTTTTCCTGATTGAATGACCGAATGATTTCGTGGCCTGTAAATGATTCTTCGATTTGTCCATTCAGGTTTCCTCTGTATCTTAACTGCTTTAGATAATAATCCTGTGAGAATTTGGTTATGTAAGTTATAATCAGGAAAGCTATTGGAACCAATACGATTGTGGTGAGTGTTAGCCATAGGTTAATGGAAAGCATCATCACTGTAACTCCCACAATTGTAATGACTCCAGTCAACAATTGATTGAATGTTTGGACAATTCCTGTTTGGAGAGAGTCTACATCGTTTGTGATTCTTGATAGAATGTCTCCTCTGGTATTTATGTCCAAATCACCCATTGACAAGTGAGTGATTTTCTCAATCAAGTCTTTTCTTAGATTATAACTGATGTCAGTTGTTATATCCAAGAGGAGATAACTTTGAAGATATGAGAACACTGCACTTATGATATATAGGATTACGATTGCAATGAGCAAATTGATTATATGATTCAAATCCATATTTCCAGAGTTTATTCCATCAAATATTGCAGTTGTAGCAAATCCTATTAAAAGAGGGCTTATGACTGAAAACACTGTTGATATGATTCCGCAAATGACTGTCAAGCTCAATTTTAATTTATATCCAGTCAAAAGAGAGAATATGTTCTTTATTGACTGCTTAGCATTTGCCGGTTTTTCAGGAGGTGCTCTTCTTGGTTTTCTTGCCATATCATTTGCCTCCCGCTGTTTTCTTAAGGTAACTTGTATCTAGGACATAATTAGAGGATTCCTCATTCTCATACAATAAGTCTTTTGAACGGTCTATTTGTGAGGATACGATTTCTCTATAGATATTGCAGTTTTCATTCAAGTAATCATGGCTGCCCTTATCGATTATTTCCCCCTCATCAAGAACGATTATCTCATCAGCATCCATGATTGTTGAAATCCTTTGTGATACAATAAGCATTGATGAGTTTTCCTTTAAGCCTTTTAGGTTCTCTTTCACCTTTGCTTCAGTGTTCATGTCAAGTGCTGAGAAGCAGTCGTCAAATAGGTAGAAGTCACGTTCAGCCAATATGGATCTTGCAAGCTGTAGACGTTGCTTTTGACCTCCAGAGTAATTGGATGCCCCTTGTGAAACTCCATCCTCTAGGCTTTCTATAAAGTCAACTTCTGCCATTTTCAATGCTTTTTCAATCTCTTCATCACTTGCATCCTCTTTTCCTATCAGCATATTTGACCTTATTGTTCCTTCAAAAAGGATTGCCTTTTGTGGAGCATAGGAGATTCTTTCTCTCAAGGTTGTTAATTTGTAATCCTTGATATTCTTGTCATTGACTAGGATTTCACCGCCAGTTACATCCTGAAGACGAGGAATCAGATTCAAGATTGTGGATTTACCGCTTCCAGTTCCTCCAATTATTGCAGTGGTTTTTCCCTTTTCCAATTTGAAGTTTATGTCTTTCAATGTTTCCTTTTCACTTCCAGGATAACTGTAGAGAACATCCTTGAACTCAATTGTAGGGTTATCTTCTATTTTATTGATTGGCCCATCGCTAATTGTTATTTCAGTGTTTATCACTTCAGCAACACGTCTTCCAGATACCAAAATCCTTGGAATCATGACAAGGAATCCACCCATCATTAAAAATGCCATAACGATTTGTGTAGCGTATTGGATGAATGCTATGATTGTTCCAGTTAATATCTCCCCTTGTATAGCATCGTATGCACCAAAGTATAAAATGAGGACTATCATTAGGTTCAAGAGTAAAGTCATCGCTGGCAATAGGACTAAGAGAATTCTAAATACATTCAAGTTCACTGTTCTGAAGTCTTCATTGGTTTTTCTAAATCTTTCCTCTTCGTAGTCCTGTCTTACAAATGCCTTGATTACAGGTATTCCCATCAATATTTCCCTTGAAGTCTGGTTGATCTTATCAGTCAATTCCTGCATTACCTTGAAGTAAGGAACTGTTCTGATGAATATTATGACAAAAGGAATGATTGCCGCAGCAAATGTCACTGCAATGATCCATAAAAGGTTGGTTCCAAGTTCCATTGCCTTAAGTATGCTTCCTATACCTAATATTGGTGAAAATAGTATTGTTGTAAAGAACAGTCCTAAGAATATCTGTATTTGATATACATCGTTTGTATTACGTGTAATGAGTGATGCTCTTGATATCTTGTTCAATTCAAAGTTTGAAAATTTTAATATCTTCTCATAGCTTATTTTTCTTAAATCCCTTCCATAGGCTGCTGACACTTTGCTTGAGAAGTATGAGAGTCCTATTGTGGCCAAAACCCCAACTAATACCATAGCCATCATCATTGTTCCTACACTTATTATGTAGTTGAAGTCTGTGTTCTGTATGCCTATATCTACAATGTCTGCAGTGTATTTAGGCAGAGTAAGGTTACAGTAAACATCAATGAGTAGGAATGCAACAATGAGAATAAGTGGGATTATGCTCTTTTTTAAAGGGCTAAGAAGTTTCCCTATAGTTTTTAGTGTTTTAGTAAAATCCATAATCTTATTCCTATAATTTTTCTAAAGGTACCTTTAAATTATTTTTCTATAGGTACCTTTTAATTTTATATTATATAAATATTTTCAATTTTTTATTAATTTTCATATGCTCTTTCTTTTCTTTTAATAGCAAGTTGAAACTAATATTCTAATGTTCATATGGTTACTCTTTTTTAATTTACAATATTAAATTTGAATCATTTTATTTGGTTTATTTGATTATTGAATTAATGATTGGTGTTTAAATTGGATTTTAAAAAAGAAAAGTACATAAAAATTATACTATACATCATATCACGTTGCACACATAAGGAAAATCTTGGAAAAACTGTCATTTCGGTTTTGCTTTATTTCATTGACTTCAATTATTATGAATTATACGGCGAATCATTGACCAATGAAATTTATTTAAAATCAAGGATTGGAATAGTTCCAAAACATTTCAATGACACTATGAATCAGCTTATAAAGTCTCATAATTTGTATTATAGACAAGAGATCTACTATTATTACCTAATCAAAAGATATTACTTAAGACAGATTCCATTGTTTAATTTTACTAAAGATGAACAGATGATTATCGATGGTGTCATTTATGAGTTAAGCGATTTCAGCGCTACTGATCTGTTGATTTATCAGAGGGGGGATATGCCTTATAAATTGGTGAATCTGGATGATGAGCTGGATTACAATCATGTATTTTATAGGGATGAACTTTATTCTGCACGTAAATATTGATTATTTTATTATATTCTGTTGTATATTGTCTCTTAAATAATATAGAAAACTTTAAATGTAACTATAATCATTATAATTATTAAATGAAATATTATTAAATAAATAGTTTTAAATAATATTTGGAAGTTATAGGGGGAATTTTATGTATGGTTTATGCCCTGCTTGCGGAAGTGAATTAGACGACGAAGGAAACTGTTGGGTATGTGGATATATGGTCCATTTTGGAAGTCCTGATGATTATGACTATGATGATTTTAATGATGAATACTTGCCTTGAAGGCTCATTTATTTAGGTGATTATTATGCTTATTTGTCCGATTTGCGGTTATCCATTGGATAGTGATGGTCGTTGCTGGAACTGTGGATATTGGATGAGAACTCATCCATTGGATCCTTTTGCTCCTGGTTCAGTCTATAATGGCGGTAGCAGTGATGACTGATATAAACTTTTTAAAAATTGATTAAACTATTCTATTTTTTATTTTTTTAATTATTCTTTTTCTAATTCTTAATCTATTTTTCTATCATATTAATTAATTTTATTTATAATAATTAACAAAGATATAAAGTGATTAATTATTCTAAAATTAATAATGAAAATTTATAAAATATTTCTATTTAAAAATTATTAAAGTGATAAAATGAAAGCATTAGTTTTACTTGGATGTCCTGAAGCTCCTTCACAAACTCCTATTGGGTTGTATGCTTCATACAAGTTAGGACAAATGGGCTATGATGTAACAGTATCAAGCAATCCTGCAGCAGGAAAGATATTGGATATTTCAGATCCTGAAGGGGTTTACGTTAAAAAAAGAGTCGATATTGAAAAATGTTTGGATGAGATTGAGGAAGGAGATTATGACTTATTGGTAGGTTGCGTTCATAAGGATGCGGCAGCTACTTTCTTCATAACATATTACCATATATTGAAATGCAAGTCATTGGCTCTTGTATTCTCAAGGGATGCAGAAGAAGTGGCTGAATTTGCAGATATGGTTGAATCCTCTACTGATGCAGATATCATTGCTGTAAGAGCTTTCCATAATCCAAATCCAATTAAGGTAAGATTTGACAAATATTTAAAAACTTTAGAGGAATAAGGAAAAATTTTAATTGGAGATAAATTATACTTAACTATTTATTAAAGAAATGATGGTGATTAGATGTCTTTCTGTTTAGAAACATATTTGCAACAAAATGATGATTATGAAATACTTGTGCAACGTTCTGGTGTAAAGCAATGCTATAAGCTCATTGAAGAGAATGCAAAGGAAATCATTCATGTAAATCCGGGTGATAAGGTCTTAGGCGCAAGATTGATAGGTCTTCCTCCAATACCTGTGGGAATCAATGAGGATGAAGGAACAATATTGATTACCTATACCAAGCCTTGCCATGGAACTGCAGCTATTAAAATTCCAATTAGTCCAGAAGAAATTGCAGATGTCAGAGCAATGGATATTGGTGTTTAATTAATATTAACGATTTAAATTAATTATTTTAGTTTATTGATGGTGATTATTTGATTACAACTGTTGTAGGTAGTTTTGGGATTGATTTGAAGGAACCTGAAACTCTTGGTGAAAAGATAAAGTCTTCAATTGGATTGTATGATCCATATAAAATAGCTATTGAAGAGGCAGTCAAATTGCAATTGGACTGTGGAATAGACATTATTGGGGATGGTCAGCCAAGAGGGGATATGGTAGGTTCCTTTGTAAAGCATATTCCAGGATTCTCATATGAAATGAATTCTTCAGTTATTGTATCCAAGATAAGGGCCCCTCAAGTTGATATAATGATCAAGGACTTGAAATTTGCTCTAAATGTCCTTAAAAAAGAGATTAAGGATAGGAACATGAGTGAGGATGAGGCAAGCAAGAAAGGAGTAAAGCTTATGTTGACAGGACCTTCAACTATTGTCCATTCTTCAAGATTAGAATCATTTTATAAAGAGAGAAATCCAGCTATCATTGATTGCGCTTATGCATTAAGGCGTGAAGTGGAGTCAGCAGAGAAAGCTGGAGCAAAATATGTTCAAATCGATGAGCCATTCTTATCTACTGGTATGGTTGACTTGAAAGTTGCAAAGGAAGCGATAGGAATCCTTACTGATGGCATTGAAATGCCTATGGGAATGCATGTCTGCGGTAATCTTGATGGATGCTTCAAGGATATTGCCAAGTTCCCTATTGATATCTTGGATTGTGAATTTGCAGGAAACAATGTGAATATTGGTATTCTGGAAGCAAATGCTGATTTGCTTAAAGGCAAAAAATTAGGATTCGGTTGTGTCGATTCAGCTGTAAATGCTGTTGATGACAAAGAAGAAGTTAAAGCTTTAGTTGAAAGAGGAATTGCAGCAGTAGGCAAGGAAAACATGCTCCTTGATCCTGATTGTGGCCTTAGAAAAGTGGATATTCCAATTGCAAAGGAAAAACTAAGAATCCTCTCTGATTTGGCTAAAGAGTTTAACTAATAAATTTACTTTTTTTTTTAAATTTGATTTAAAATCAGATATGAAATTAATCATAATCCGATTTTTTTTATTCAAATATTTAATTACAATACTAATTCTTTTCCTTTTTCAAAAGCAGCTTCTCTTTCCTTAGGGAAAATCTTTTCATGTCTTTCGTATCTTTCTTTAGCATTGAAAAACCATGGCCAATCTGTTTTGCTATAATCCTTAAGCTGAAGTGTTTCTCCAGATACAAAGACTTCAGTTGGGCCTACAAAGCCGTTAAAAACATTTTGATAATTTTTAAGCAATTCCTCATACATGGTATCTGGTGAATTGCTTGTCATTATGAGCAATGTTGGAATAGGATTTTCATTGCAGCATGGAGTCTCGGTATTGTATGTCAAATTCTGGAATACCAATCTTTCATAAAGAGCTCTAAAGGATGCTGTAAGTTCACCTAAGTAGTTTGGAGATCCTATTATCAATCCATCAGCTTCACGAATTGCATCCAATACCTCTGTCAAACCGTCTTTGCGTATGCAATTTCCTTTATATTTATTTTTTTTACATCCAAAGCATGAAATGCATCCTGTGTATTTCTCCAAATGGAACAAATTGAATTTCTGGACTTCTGCACCTGCAGATTCCGCTCCCTTTATCGCTTCATCAATTAAAGTGTCAGTATTCCATCCTTTTCTAGGTCCTGCATTGACTGCTATTATTTTTTTAGCCATTTTATCTCCTTTTAAAATTTGTAAAAAAAATCATCATATATTGAAAAAAGTTCATTATATGAATTAATTTTTATAATTTATTTTAACTATTATTGTTATTTATAATTGTTTTTTCTTATCATTCTTTTAATTTTTAATTTTTGTGATATATTGTTTATAATAACCATTTTGTATTTGAATAAATTTATAAAATTTTAAATAGTTAGTTAATTAAAATTATTATTATAATATTTTATTCATTATCAATAAGTAAATTCAATTTAAATCAATAATTTTAAATCAATTTAATTATTTTTATTATTTTAATTGAGGTTAAACTATGGTTAGTGTCAATTTAGAAGCTAAAAAAACTGTAGATGTAATGATTGAAAAAGCTGACGACCTTAACATTGCTGTTTCCAAATTAGGAAACGGAGCAACCGTTATTGACTGTGGTGTAAATGTTGCTGGTAGTTTTAAAGCAGGTGAATTATATACTAAAGTATGTCTTGGAGGATTAGCTGATGTGGGTATTTCCATTCCTGGAGACTTATCTGAAAAATTCGCATTACCTTCTGTAAAAATAAAAACCGATTTCCCAGCTATTTCCACTTTAGGTGCACAAAAAGCAGGTTGGTCTGTTTCTGTAGGTGAATTCTTTGCATTAGGTTCCGGTCCAGCTAGAGCATTATCATTAAAACCAGCTGAAACCTATGAAGAAATTGATTACAAAGATGAAGCTGATCTCGCAATCTTAACTTTAGAAGCTGATGTATTGCCTGGTGAAGACGTAGCTCAATACATTGCAGATGAATGTGGTGTAGCTGTAGAAAATGTATTCTTACTTGTAGCTCCTACCGCTTCCTTAGTTGGATCTATCCAAATTGCAGGAAGAGTAGTTGAAAACGGTACCTACAAAATGTTAGAATTCTTAAAATTTGACGTTAAAAAAGTTGTACATGCAGCAGGTATTGCACCAATCGCTCCTATCGACCCAGATGGATTAAAAGCTATGGGTAAAACCAATGATGCAGTTTTATTCGGTGGAAGAACTTATTACTATGTCAAATCTGAAGAAGGAGATGACATTGCAGCAGTAGCAGCTCAATTACCATCTTCTGCAGCTGACGGATATGGTAAACCATTCTTTGACGTGTTTAAAGATGCAGGATTCGACTTCTACCAAATCGACAAAGGAATGTTTGCACCAGCTGAAGTTGTTATCAACGATTTAACCACTGGTAAATTATACAAAGAAGGATTCGTTAACGCAGAATTACTCAAAAAATCCTTCGGTATTGAATAAATTTAGTATTTATTCTTAGTATTTGAGAATTTTAAATAGCTATTTTTAGCTATTTATTACTTTTTTTCTTTTTCTATTTTTCTTAATTTTCACTATTTTTCTTGTTTTTATATCCAATTTTTCTCTTATTTTCTTCTAATATTTTCAGTATTACTATTCTATCTATTTTTACTTCTTTTGTAATACTAAAGAGTAATACTTTTTTAAATTGAAAATTATTACTTAATATATAAGTAAAATGGATTTTAGTAATAATTATTACTTATTTACCTAAAATAAGCTATTTGGTATTACTTTTTTTAGAAATATTTTTATATATTAAATCATAATTATTAAATATAAAGTATTAATATAATATTTTTTTCATAATAAGTATTACTTTTTGATTTTTTATTTTTTTTTAATTTATTTATGAGTTATATTAATTATTCTTAAAAATGATTAAAGTGATCAAATGAATTTTACCATAAATCAATTGTCTGATGATTGTGATACAAAGATTAGGGTGAGAAATTTCCTGTTTTCCCAAATAAGGTCTGAATATGGCTATGGTTACATTCCATCATGGCATAAGGACATAATAGACTTGAATAAGTATTATATCGATTCCAAGAAAAATAGTCTGTTTTATGTTGAGGATAGTGGCAATGGAAGAATCATTGCTACCATAGCGGTTAGGCAGTATGATAAGAACTTTATGGAATTTCAGGACTTATACTCCAAGGAATCTACAGCAAGCATTTGGAGACTCTTTGTAGATAAGTATTATAGGCGTTGTGGATTGGCTACACAGTTGTATAATGCTGTTGAAAAATTCTGCTGTGAAAATAACTTCAACGAGATTTATTTGCATACCCATAAGAATCTTGAAGCTGGATTTAGCTTTTGGAAAAAGGTGGGATTCAATGTAACTTGGGATACAAATAATGAGCTCCAGACAGTTCATATGGTAAAGAATTTATCAAGTAAATAAAATTTATTTTATTAATTTTAATTTAAAATTTATATATTCTTTAATATAAAGTATATATTAAATTTAATTTTACATTTTTTTATATAAAATTAAAAAATAAACTTAGGGATAAAAATATTTTTTTTTTAAAGACTTTTTGTGTGATAAAATGAGTTGCTATAAATATTGGGGAACAATTGAAGAGATTGCAAATAAGCTTTCAAGTTATGGGGACTTAGACAACGAGGGGCTTTCTGCTTTAGATGGCACAGACATTGAGGAGATTACAAAGATTTTGGATGATATTGAAGTCATTGCCCATGATAAAGAAATAGACTTTGACTCTGCAAAGCATATTCTTGATGATGAGAAAATGAATAAGGCATTGCAGTTGATTCGTAAGTTCTATGTTTATATCGGTGCAAGATTGGAACGTGAAAATGCTATGAAGATATTGGAATCTGATGATCCTAAAGCTGTTTTGGATTCATTCCATTTTTATGACAGGTATATTGGCCTTATTGAAAATGAGATGCAATTGGCTAAATTCAATGAAAACAAGACTTTTGTATTCTTAGGAAGCGGTCCTTTGCCATTAACAATAATCATGTTTAATATGGTAACTGGATGCAAATGTATTGGTATTGAACAAGATCCTGATGTTGCTGAATTGTCAAGAAAAGTATTAAAACGTTTAGACCTTGATGAAGGAATTGAGATTATAACAGGTAATGAAAAGACCATTGCAGACTTGGATTATGACATCTTGATGATTGCAGCATTTGCTGAACCTAAGGACAGGGTATTTGCAAATGTTTGGGATGTTGTTGACGAGAAGACTCCTGTACTTTACAGGACCTATACTGGTATGAGAGCCATTCTTTACTCTCCAGTAACTGAAAAGGATACAAGAGGATTCCATCAGGAAGTCATGTTGCTTCCTAGAGGAAAAACAAACAACACTTCCGTATTAATTAGGAAGATTAGTTAATCAGATAATTTTAATTTTTCACATCTTTTTTTATTTTTTCTATTTCTATTCATATCTATTTTTATGATTTTTTTTTAAATTTTCATAATTTCTACACTCTTTTTTATTAATTTTTATTAATTTTTTATTAGATTTTTTTAAGAGTAATACTTTTTATACCAAAATAGGCAAAAAAGTAATACTTTTTCTATATTTTTTTACAAATTTTTCTAAAAGTAATACTTTTCATACAAAAAACTACAAAAAAGTAATAACATTTATATAATCTATTGTATATATTAATTATAAGTAATACTAAATATATGAAAACTTAAAAAAAGTAATACTTTTTAATATTACGATAAATTTTAATAATAAGTATAAAAGAAGGTGTCTATATTGATTGATGAAATAACTGATTTCTTATTTGGTTTGAAAATGACCATTATTTCAGCCATATTTCTCGTAATCGCTGTTATTTTCATGATACTTGGAATTGACACTCCAATTTACCTAAACCCTGCATGGGGTGCGGTAATAATAAGTGGTATTCCAATGTTATTATTGGCTTTAACCAGATTAATCCGTGAAAAGTGGATTTCATCTGCACTTCTTATTGCAATAGCTATGGTAGCATCACTCTTGATTGGTGAGATATTTGCAGCAGGTGAAGTGGCATGGATTATGGCTTTAGGTGCTCTTTTAGAAGACTGGACAGTTGAAAGAGCTAAAAAAGGTTTAAGAAATCTTATTAATTTAACTCCACAAACAGGTAGGAGAATTGTTGATGGCAAGGAAGAAATGATTTCCGTTGATGAGATTAAAATCGGAGATACTTTAAGAATTCTTCCTGGTGAAAGTGTACCTGTTGACGGTGAAATTATAAACGGTACTTCTTCTCTTGATCAATCTATCATGACTGGTGAATCATTGCCGATTGATAAGGATATAGGGGATGAGGTATTCTGTGGTACCATGAATTTGTATGGTGCAATTGACATTAAAGCAACCAGTTTAGGTGAAAACTCTTCACTTCAAAAATTGATTGACCTTGTAAAGGCAGCTGATGAAAAGCAAGCTCCAACTCAAAGGATTGCAGATAAATGGGCTACATGGCTTGTTCCTGTTGCATTGATAATCGCAATTGCAGCTTGGCTCATTACAGGAAACATTGAAAGAGGGGTGACAGTCCTCGTAGTGTTCTGTCCATGTGCATTGATACTTGCTACACCAACTGCAATTATGGCAGCTATTGGTCAGGCAACAAAATATGGGGTTCTCATTAAATCTGGTGAAGCTTTAGAGACATTAGGTGGATTGAATACCTTAGTATTTGATAAAACAGGTACTTTAACTTATGGTAATTTAGCAGTTTCAGATATTATTTCCTTGAAAGACGATTTAGATGAAATGGATGTCTTAAATATAGTTGCTTCTTGTGAGAAATTAAGTGAGCATCCATTGGCTAAAGCTATTGTAGACAAAGCAAAAGAAGCGGAAATTGATATTGAAGAACCACAAGACTTTAAGATGGTCCCTGGAAAAGGGGTAAGTTGTAAAAACTCTTATGGTCAAGTATATGCAGGAAACTCCAAATTTCTATCAGAAAATAATATTGATTTTAATGTTGATGCTGAACTAAACCAGTTAAAACATGAAGGTAAGGCTTCAATTATCGTTGCTTTGAATGATGGCGTAGTCGGTTTGATCGGATTATCTGATGTGATACGTGAAGATTCCAAAAACATGATTGAGAACTTGCATGATTTAGGAACTGAAACCATATTGCTTACAGGGGATAATACTGAAACCGCTAATTATTTTGCCTCTCAAGTTGGAATTGGAAAGGTATATGGTAATCTTCTTCCTCAAGAAAAGCTTGATTGGATTGAAAAGCTCAAAAGTGAAGGCAAGAAAGTCTGTATGATTGGTGATGGTGTAAATGATGCACCTGCACTTAAGACAGCTGATGTAAGTGTAGCAATGGGATCCGTTGGAAGTGATGTTGCAATTGAGGCAGCAGACATTGCACTCTTAGGTGATGACATTGGCAAGATTCCATATCTTAAAAAGCTTTCAAATTCAACCTTGTTTACAATCAAGGCAAACATTATCATTTCCATGACAATCAATGCAGTAGCTATTGTATGTTCCGTTTTAGGATTGTTGAATCCTGTTACTGGAGCTATTGTACACAATGCAGGGTCATGTCTTGTAGTGCTTAATGCAGCATTGCTGTATGACAGGAAATTTGATGATTCAATTAAGAAAATCGATACTGAAAATGTAGAGCATTCACATTATCATTTCCACAACGATGGTGAGCACTCACATTCTCATGACGGCATTAAGATAATTGATGAAATCAAAACAGAAAGTGGAATTAAGCATATGCATGCTCACAAGCATGCATTGGTTAGACAAAGTTGTGAAACCTATCACAACTAGTCTTTTTCTTTTTTATTAAATAATATTTATTTATAGCTATTTTTTACTATTTTTTATTTCTTTTTTTACTATTTTTTATTTTCTTTTTTTATAGTCTTTTATTTCTTTTTTTATAGTTTTTTATTTCTTTTTTTACTATTTTTCCAAATTATTATATTTAATTGATTTATAAAAACTTATTAATATTGAAGTTTATACTAACTATAACAATGTTTTAAATAATTCGAATTATTCAAAATTTGATTTAAATTAATTGTGAGGGATTATTATGGAATTGGATTCAAATGAAGTAGTAAAGAAAATTGAAGAATACAGAAAGGATTACAGTTGTTCACAAGCAACTCTTATGGGAATTTGTGATGTTGCAGGTATGCCTACTGAAGAATTGGCTCTTCTTGCAAAAGGATTCTCTGGAGGAATTGGTGGAACATTCTCTGAAGGGACCTGTGGTGCTGTAACTGGAGCTGTAATGGCTTTAGGTCTTTTAGGTGCAGATGAAAAGCAAATCATTTCCGCTTCCAAAAAGTTATTCAATGAATTCAAGGACAAGTATGAATCTGTAACATGCGGATACATTTCAAAAGATGGTGATGACAAATCTCCATGTGTTGAAGTATGCTTATTTGCAGGTGAAAAGGTCTGTGAATACTTAAAAGAATAATTTTTCATATTTTTCACTATTACATTATTTTTTTATGTTAATTTCTTTTTTTATTAATTAATTATTATTTTATGCTTTTTTATCTTATTTTTCCCTTTTTTTCAATTATTTTTATATTTAACCTGGTTTTGTATTACTTTTTTTACTTTTAAGCATTTTTATTAATACTTTTTTATTACTTTTTCACTAATTTTTTACAATAAAGTAATACTTTTTTAGAATAATGTATTACATTTATATACTTTAAAATCATAATTATAATTGTAATATCTTTTTCATGAATAGTATTACTTTTTTAGAATTTTGTTTAAAATAGTAATACTGGAGGATGTTATTTTTTAAGTAATTTAACGAGGAAATTATATGGATAGAAAGATTTTAGTAGGTTCTGTAATTGTATTAATAGCAATTATCAGCGTAGGTTCTGCTTCTGCAGGCTGGTTTGACTTTTTAACAGGAGGATCTGAACATGCTCCTGATGAGTTAATCACTTGTGTAGCAGCACACGGTGAAGAACCGGAGTTCGGGTTTGACCCAATGCACGGTTGGGGATACCATGATTCCGGAACAGACCCATTAATTCAAAGTACAATTCTGAAAAGAAATGCTGACAACGAATTTGTAAATGACTTGGCAACAGATTATGAAATATCTGATGATTTGAAAACATATACTGTAACTATTCGTGATGATGTTAAATTCACAGATGGTTCCAAATTAACCGCTAAAGATGTGGCTTTCTCCTATAACACTGCTAAAGAGTTTGGAGAAGGTGCAGACTTAACCCATATGGAAGAAGCTAAAGCAGATGGAGATAAAGTAGTCTTTACTCTTGATCAACCGGATTCCACATTCATCAATAAATTGACTGATGTGGGTATCGTTCCAGAAGCTACTTATGACAATGCAACATATGGTCAAAACCCAATCGGTTCTGGACCTTATAAATTAGCTCAATGGGACAAAGGTCAACAATTCATCTTAGAGAAAAACCCTGATTACTATGGTGAAGAACCTTACTTCAACAAAATTACTAACCTCTTCCTTGACCCTGATGCAGCATTCGCAGCAGTTAAAAATGGAGATGTGGACATTGCTGAAGTAGCAGTATCCTATGCAGATGAAAAAATCGATGGTTACCACATGGAATACTTCGATTCCATTGATGTACGTGGTGTTTCCTTACCAACCACAATGGATGAAGGTAAAACCAGTGAAGATGGTGTTGCAATCGGTAACAATGTAACTGGAGACCCTGCTGTCAGACAAGCTTTAGCTATTGGTATTGACAGAGAAGAGTTAATAGATGGTGCATTAAACGGATACGGTAATGTATCCTACACTGGTGTGGCTGACCAATTACCATGGGCATTTGATGCTGGATACAAAGACGGTCAAGTAGATCAAGCTAAAGCTATTCTTGAAGAAGCTGGATGGAAAGACACTGACGGTGACGGTATCAGAGAAAAAGATGGTCAAAAAGCAGAATTCACAGTTTACTACAAAGCATCCGCAGTTGAAAGACAGGCAATTGCAGTAACTCTTGCTGAACAAGCTAAAGAATTAGGTATTGAAATCACTCCTAAAGGTGCAAGTTGGGATGAAATTGACCCAGATAAATACAGTCAAGGAGTTGTATGGGGATTCGGTTCAGCGGATCCATACTCAATTGAGCACCAATACGGTTCAGATGTAGCTTGTGTAGGTTATGATAACCCAGGTAATCTTAAAGATTCTGCTGTAGATGCATTAATTGATACAGCAATGGCTCAACCTACCGATGCTTCCTACAGTACTTGGAAGCAAGCTGCAAAACAAGCTACTTCCCACAATTCATTCTTATGGATTGGTACTATGGACTACACTTACTTTGTAAGTGATGATTTAGACATTTCCAACAGCACTCACCTTATCTACCCACACGGTGGAGATATTTGGGGTAACATCTACGACTGGAAACGTCTTGAAACAAATGAAACTGCATAAATTGTTAAAAATTTAATGCAAGTGAAATTGTTAAATTAAAAATTATTAAAATATAAATGGTTTATTTTATAATAAATCATTTTTTAATAATTTTTTGATATTTTAATTATTTTTAGAATCATTTAAAGAATTTTTTAAGATTTTTGAGTAATCTTTTAAAAGATTCTTTAAATAATTTTTTAATTATTTTATCAAGGATTTTTTTTATTATTCATTAAAAGATTCTTCAAATAATTTTTTAATTATTTATTACGCATTTTTTATAATTTTTAAGTATTTTCATACTTATTTTTTTAATAGATTATATGGGTTGATTAAAATTAATAGTAAAAATTTAGCTAAATTTTTAGGATTGAAAGTAGTGAGATTAATAATTTTATTGATCGTTATAGCTGCTATCAGTTTTATTATGATACAAATGTCCCCTATTGATCCTGTTAGAGCTTATTTAGGACAACGGATTGTTAGTCAAGAGCAATTAGCCATTATGGGAGAATATTGGGGAACTAATTTGTCTTTAGGTGAAAGAGTAGTTGGTTGGCTTTCAACTTTAGCTACTGGAAGCATGGGATTTTCATTGATTTATCGAGTCCCTGTAACAGAAGTTATTGTACAGAAATTTACCGCTTCATTAACTCTTATGGCAACTTCTTGGGTAATATCCGGAATCTTTGGTTTTGGATTAGGTGTGCTTGCCGGTGCTAAAGAAGGTACTTGGATTGATAAGGCAATTAAAACCTACAGTTATATATTACAATCTTCACCTACCTTTTGGATAGGGTTGGTATTGTTAATGTTATTTTCAGTTTACTTGGGTTGGTTCCCAATAGGTCTTTCTGTACCTATTGGTCAATTGTCTGATACTGTAACCTTCTGGCAATGGTTATACCGGTTGATATTGCCTGCAGTGACTTTAAGTATTGTAGGAATAGCTTCCTTAACAATGTTCACAAGAGACAAGCTTATTCAAGTAAAAAAAAGTGATTATTTCTTGTTTGCACAAGCAAGAGGTGAAAGCTTTTGGGGAATAATCAAAAACCATGGAATAAGAAATATTTTGCTCCCAGCTATTTCCATCCAATTCTTGTCATTTAATGAGTTGTTCGGTGGAACCATTCTTGTAGAACAAGTATTCGCATATCCAGGAATCGGACAGGCAACTGTCGCTGCTGGTTTAAGGTCTGATGTTCCATTATTGCTTGGTATTGTGATTATCAGTGCAATCTTTGTATTTACTGGGAACCTTATTGCAGATATAATCTATAAATATGTTGATCCAAGATTAAGAGGTGAGGATGATGAGTGAGATGCCATGGTACAATAAAGGATTATTCAGTTCATTGAACTTAAGGCAAAAAACACTTTTGACCATTGGTCTTACTGGGCTGATTTTATTGGTTATTTTCATTTGCGGATGGATGACTAATGCCAATTTACCAACAGACTTTTCCATAAAAATGCAAGCTCCTTCATTGGTTCATCCATTTGGTACTGATTGGATGGGAAGGGACATGTTTACCCGTACAATAAAAGGTTTAAGCTTAAGTATTGTCATTGGTATCGGTGCATCAGTAATTTCCAGCATAATAGCCACTATTTTAGCATTTCTTGCAAGTGCAAATAAATGGTTGGATGAGGCTGTTTCTTGGGCAATTGACTTGTTTGCATCCATTCCCCATATATTATTGCTTATGATGATATCAATTGCATTAGGTAAAGGTGCATTCGGTGTAATTATGGCTGTAGCTTTTTCGCACTGGGTTAACTTAACTAGAGTACTTAGGGCGGAAGTATTGCAAATTAATACATCTGAATATGTTGCTTTATCCAATAGATTAGGTAGAAGCAAGTTATGGATTGCAAAGGAGCATATTTTACCTTTAGTAATATCTCAAATATTTGTAGGAACCTTGCTTGTATTCCCTCATGCAATTATGCATGAAGCAAGTATAACATTCTTAGGATTTGGGTTATCACCACATGAGCCAGCTATTGGTATTATCCTATCCGAATCAATGTCCTATCTTGCAATGGGCGCTTGGTGGTTAGCATTCTTCCCAGGTCTTGCATTATTGATTGTAGTATTGTTGTTTGATATTATTGGAGATAATTTAAAACGCTTGCTTGACCCTGGAGAGGCAAATAACTAGATTAGGTGGTATTATGGAGAAATTATTAGAAGTAAATAATTTATCAATATCTTTTACACAATATGTCCAAGGATTAGTTAGGCACGATTTAAAGGTAATTTCTGATTTGTCACTTGATATTGGTGAAAGTGAAATCGTAGCTGTATTAGGTTCCAGTGGTTCAGGCAAAAGTCTTTTAGCTCACACAATTTTAGGTATTTTGCCTTACAATGCTCATGTGACAGGAGAAGTTAAATATAATGGGCAAGTTTTAAACCAAGAGATGAAAGAAAAAATAAGAGGTAAGGAAATCTGCTTAATACCTCAATCTGTAAATTTCTTGGATCCTTTAATGAAAGTTTCCCAACAGGCTGTTGGTGAATGTAAAGATGATAATGAGCGTAAAGAGAAACAAATAAGACAAAGGGAAGTATTCAGTAAATATGGGTTGGATGAAAGTGTAGATGATTTGTATCCTTTTGAGTTGTCTGGTGGAATGGCGAGAAAAGTATTATTATCTACAGCTTTATTGAATGATCCTGATTTATTGATTGCTGATGAACCTACTCCAGGTCTTGATGCAAAAAGTGTTGAAGAGACAATTCATGACATTAGAAAATTAAAAGATCAAGGTAAAGGTGTGTTACTGATTACTCACGAAATAGATGTGGCTTTAAAGACAGCAGATAAGATTGCAATATTCTATTCAGGGTATGTGATTGAAATCAATAAAGTGGAAAACTTCTTGAATTCTGAAAACTTATTGCACCCCTATACCAAAGCTTTAGTCGATGCATTGCCAAAGAATGGTTTCAAGTTAACTGAAGGAGTTCAGCCATTGGAGGAGGTCCCCGGTTGCCCTTATTATGAAAATTGTCCAATACGTTCAGACAAATGTAATCAATCAAAACCAGAACTTATTGAACATGATGGTGCAATGATCAGGTGCTTTAATTTTGATAAAGTTATTCCTGAAGAGCCTGTTTCGGAGGAAGTAGTTGAAGGAGAACTTAATGATGAGGGGGCTAATGATGGAGCTTAAGGCAGAAAATATTTCTTTTTCATATCATAAGAAGAAACCAATATTAAAAGATGTTTCGTTATCTCTTAACAGTAATCAGATAATCGGATTAATTGGAGATAGTGGTAGTGGTAAGAGTACATTATGTAAGATTATTTCCGGTTATATTAGCAATTATGCTGGTGAGGTAACTATTGATGGTAATTCTGTTAATAGAAATGGTTATGATCCTATTCAATTAATTTTCCAACATCCAGAAAAGACTATGAATCCTAAATGGAAGATGGAAAAGGTATTAAGAGAATCATGGATTCCTCCACAGAATTTGAAAGACACTTTTGGTCTAAAAGATAATTGGTTGACTCGTTGGCCAAGTGAACTTTCTGGTGGGGAATTGCAACGTTTCAGTATATTAAGGGCTTTAAATCCCCAAACAAAATTTATCATTGCAGATGAGATAAGCACTATGCTTGATGCTGTAACTCAAGTGCAGATATGGGAAGCACTTATTAAGCATTGTAAAGCTAATAATATTGGTATTCTAGCTGTCAGTCATGATAAAGACTTGCTTGATGTAATATGTGATGATATTTTGTATTTCAATGAGATAAACCATCTTTAAGAATAAACTATAATCAGTTTTATAGTTTCTTCTTTTCTTTTTTTTATTCTTATTTTTCCTATTTTATATTTTTAAATTTTTTATCATTTTTTTATTTTTATTCTTATTTTCCATATTTTATCCTAAAATATAAAACTAATAATTTAATTAAATAGTATATGATTATATTAAATTTTGAAAAATGATTAATCAAAATTTTTGGAGTGAGAAAATGAAAGTTTTACTAATTAACGGAAGTCCGCATAAGGAAGGATGCACTTTTACAGCATTGACTGAAATCAAAAACCAATTGGAGAAAGAGGGTGTTGACAGTGAAATCTTCTGGATTGGCAATAAGCCTGTTCGAGGTTGCATAGCTTGTCTAAAATGTGGTCATAACAATGGAAAATGTGCATTTGACGATGATCCAGCAAATGAAATAATTGATAAGCTAATTGAATCTGATGGGGTAATTGTAGGTTCACCAGTTTATTATGCAGGTCCTAATGGTGCATTATGCGCTATACTCGATAGAGTTTTTTATGCTGCAAGCGCTAACTTTGCATTTAAACCAGCAGCTTCTATCGTAAGCTGCCGTAGAGGAGGTGCAAGTGCAAGCTTTGACAGATTGAACAAGTACTTCACAATTTCAAACATGCCAATAGTTGCATCACAATATTGGAATAGTGTACATGGAAACACTCCTGAAGAAGTCAGGCAAGATTTGGAAGGTCTTCAAACCATGAGGACATTGGCAACTAATATGGCATGGATTTTAAAATCAATTGAAAATTCAGAATTGCCTAATCATGAAGGAGAAAAACAAAGAACTAATTTTATCAGATAATAGGATTTCTTTAAAGCTATTATTTATGATAATATTTATATTTATTAAAAAAGAAATATTATTATTGTGTAAATCTTAAAAAATTATTTACTAATGTTTTAAAAAATTTAGGAGTAATTCTATGGATACTGGAAATAAAATAATTATTATTTTACTTATCTTGATTGCAATTGCTGCACTTGTTTGCGGTTTCCTTTTCATATCTAATGGATTAGGAAACTCAGAAGATACAGAATTGCAAGAAAATGTAACTAATGTTACTAACACAACAATTAATGAAACAGAGAATTTAACAGTTGATGATGGCACAGATACCAGTGTTAGCACTAGTTCCTCATCTTCAGGCTCTACTGTAAGATATAGTTCTAGTTCCTCAAGTTCTAGCCATTCTGCAAGTCCAAGTCATTCTGGAAGTTCTAGTTCCTCAAGTTCTAATGGTTCTGGTTCTGGTTCTAGTGATTCAGGTTCCAGTGGTTCTGGTTCTGGTTCTAGTGATTCAGGTTCTGGGTCCTCTGGTGGAGGAGGATCTTCTGATGGTGGAGGTTCATCTGATGGTGGAGGATCTTCTTCAGGAGCTACTGATTCAGGATAATTAATTATCCATTAATTCTTTTTTTCATTTTTTATGTTTTTCTCACTTCTTTTTCTATCATTTTTATTTTTAGATTTTTAATTATTTTTTAAATTTTATCAAATTTTTAAATCCATTTTAAATTAATTTTTTAATAGTTTTAACATTATTTTTCCTGTTATTTTTAAGCAATTTTCATACTTAATTAGGTTATCTAAATATGATTTTTTATCTTTCATTTTAATGCTTTATTTTCCATTTTACCTTTGATTTGTACTTTATTCTTCAGAATAAGAATGTTCTATTTTTTAAAAAATCTTTTTTTAATTATATATTAATATTATATATGATATGGGATTTTACTTTTCTGTTTTTCAATTTAAAAAGCGTTGTTTATTGCTTTTTTAATTAAATTATCTTAATTTTGTTTATATTTCATTTATTTGATTATTATTTTGTTATATTTTAATAAAATACATATGTATAGCTCTTTATTTATCTAATAAAGCATTATTAGATTGTTTTTGATTTTATTCAATAATTATTCTTATTTTCTTATTTAACTTAATATTTTTTATTATTTTCCATAGATATGTATAAAATATAATTTATTTTTAAATCTAATGAATTTTAGATTTTTATATTTAATTTAAACTAATTATATCTTCTGGATTAATTTTTTTTTAAGAGAAACATTTATATTATATTAATTAAAAATTTTTATATAACATTAAAAAAGAATTTTTTATTTTGTTAAAAAAGTTCTAAAATAATTTTATTTTTACAAATATATTAAAAATTTGTTTTTAATATAATAATTAACATTATTTTTATTTTATTATGTTAGTTCATCTTTTTTAATGTATTGAGGTGAAAAAATTTCGAATAAAAACAAAACATTACTTTTGTTGATTTTAGCATTGTTCATTGTTTCAATTGCTTCAGTATCAGCAAGTGATGTGAGTGACATAAATGATAATCAGAATTATCTTGCAGAAAGTGATGGATCAGTTAGTGAGGATTTAGATAATCAAGAGATTGTTTCTTCTGAAATGTCTGATTCAACAAATGATAATTCAGAATTAATTGGAAATGATAATGGAGCGTCTGATGATTCAAGTGCAGAGTCTTCTGATATAATCCCTAATTCTGATTCTGTTGGTGATAGTTCAGAGGAAACTACTAAGAATTCTACAACTATTATAAGTTCTAGCTCTAAAGTAGTTAATGGAGAAGATTATTCCGTCACTTTAAAAGATAAGGATGGAAATCCGGTATCTGGAAAAAACTTAATTTTCACATTTAATGGAAATAATTACACTAGAACTACTGATTCTAATGGAGTTGCTAGTTTAAAAATTAGTGGAAAAGCTGGTGTCTATACTATTGCTGTTCTTTTTGAAGGTGATGAGTTATATGAAAATTCATCTATTTCTACTCAAGTAACTGTTAGCAAGACTCCAACAAGCATTACCAATGCAAGTAGTTCTGCAATTAAAGGAAAAGCTTACTATGTTGTTTTAAAAGATAAAAATGGTAAAGTGTTATCCTCTAAAAAAGTAACTCTTAGCTTTAATGGTAAGACTTATACTAAAACTACCGATTCAAAAGGAAAAGTTAGTTTAACAATTACTGGTACAGTAGCCAAGACTTATAAATTAACTTATAAGTTTGCTGGTGATGATTATTATGCTGCTAGTTCCGGTTCAGTAAGCCTTAAGGTTAAAATGCCTACAAAAATTGTTGGATCTGATGCACGTATAGTGAAAGGAAGTAAATATACTGTTACTTTAAAAGATTCTAACAATAAGGCCCTATCTAAAAAGACCGTTAAAGTACTTTATAATGGCAAAACTTATACTAAAACCACAAGTTCAAAAGGGGTTGTAACCTTAACTTTAAGCCCAACTCCTGGAAAAACTTATGAAATCACTTATAAGTATGCAGGCAGTTCCTATTATGGGGCTTCTTCTAAAAAAGTAAATGTATTCATTAAAACTCCAACTAAATTATCCAATTCAGGAAGTTCAGTTGGTAAAGGAAAATATTATTACATTACTTTAAAGGATTATAAAGGCAAGGTTTTAACTGGAAAGACAGTATCAATTACATACAGAGGAAAAACTTATAAGAAAACTACTAATTCCAAAGGACAAGTCAGCTTAAAGATAAATTCTCCAATAGGTTATACATATAAGCTTTCTTATAAATATGGTGGAAGTAGTTATTATGGTTCTAGTTCTGGTTCATTAAGACTCAAAACTAAGATGGCAACTAGTTTGTCTGGACCTTCTGCAACAACTATAATTAAAGGAAGTGCTTATAAAGTCACTTTAAAAGATGGTAATGGTAAGGTATTATCAGGTAAAACCATAACCTTTACTCTTGATGGTAAGACTTATACTAAAACTACCAGTTCTAAAGGAGTTGCTAGTTTAACTATTAGTCTAGCAGCAGGTAAAACTTATAAATTGTCTTATAAATATGCTGGAACTTCCTATTATAATAGGTCCTCTTCTGGAACTAAAAATATTGCAGTAAAGCTTTCAAGTAATATAAAGAATTCTGGAAGTTCTATAATGAATAACAGTTCTTATGTGGTTACTTTAAGGGATTCTAATTCAAAGATTTTAGCTAATAAACTTATTACATTTAATTTTGATAGTAAGACTTATACTGACACTACAGATGCTAATGGTGCTGCAAGTCTCTTCATTGTAGAGAATTCCCCTAAAACAGCTAAATTAACTTATTCATTTGCAGGAGATAGTGTCTATGATGCTTCATCAGGTTCTGTAAACTTAAATGTTAAATCGGATAAGGTTTTCACATTTAATCAGATTGTTGATGCATCTAAAAGTTTGAGATCATTTGTTGAATCTAAGGGATATCTCCCATCTACAGTTTCTGTAAATGGTATTAATGTTAACATAACCAGTTTTGCTTATTTGATGTCTAAATCTGTTATTAATATTAATAATGGTAAAAAGCTTGATGTAGAAGTTATCAATATTAGTTCTAATTACACTAATAATGGAAGCTCTTCAATTAATGCTGATTTGAATAAAACAAAATATATAGATTTAGCAAATGCATTAATTAATGGGGCTGTATCCAATGAAAAACTTCCAGATTTTATTGACACAAATATAGGGAAAATCTATCCTAACTTATACATATTTGGACTTTCTAAAGCTTTAGATTTCTATTCAAATAATTATAGATTGCCAAATTACATTACTTTCAATGCAAAGGATGTTGATGGTACACCCGGGTCAGATGTCAATAAAAGAGGAAATACCGCCCAGTATAAAAAAGGATTAAATGAGGTACAGGCTCTTACTTCTGCTCAACTAGCTCAATATCTAAGCTCTTCTGGAAATGATGCGCTTAATTCAGCCATCCGTTCATTGGCTAATGATTTAACTGCAGGCAAATCTACTGTATGGGCTAAAGCTGAAGCTATATTTAATTGGGTTAGAGACAATATCAATTATGAATATTATGCAAACACCAAATATAAGGCAACTGGTACCTTAAGCAATAAAAAAGGTAACTGTTGTGATCATGCAAACTTGATTGTTGCTCTTTGTAGAGCAGCTGACATACCTGCAAGGTTTTCCCATGGTAAGAACTGTAAGTTCTCAAGTGGTTTGAACACTGGTCACGTATGGGCGCAAATCTATGTTGATGGTGTATGGTATTCTGCTGATGCAACAAGCAGCAGAAACAAGTTAGGTAATATTCAGAATTGGAATACAAATTCATTTACCCTTCAAGAGCAGCTTGTTCATTTAACATTCTAGTGGTAATTAAATTTTAACCTTTTATTTTTTTATTTAATTTTTTATTTCTATTTTTTCTATTTTTATTTCTATTTTTCAATTTCTTTATAAAATTTTATTTTCAATTAATTTTTCAATATTCTAATAATTTTCCAATAATTTTTTACTTCAATTATATTAATTTTAGACATAATAATTTTAATAGTTGTGATAAACTTATTGATTTAATTAATCGATTTTTAATTAATTCTAATAGTTATCTAATTTTCATGTTATAGTGTTTGCATATATCTACATCTGGCCATATTAAAAAGCAATTTTATTAAAAAAATAATATTTAAATAATTTAAGTATGATATATTATACTGTTTAAAAAAACTAATGAGGCATAAAATGGCAAATAATGGACATGGACATCATGGAGCTGCAAATTTAACTCCTGAACAACAGAAGCAAATGATTGAACAGGAATTAAGGCTCTTTGAACATATGAAAAATATCAAATATAAAATAGCTGTCATGAGTGGAAAAGGTGGAGTAGGTAAATCCACAGTAGCTGCTAACTTGGCAGAAGCTTTTCAGAAAAAAGGATTATTAACTGGTATACTAGATGCAGACATTCACGGACCAAACATTCCTAAGATGTTAGGGGTTGAAGGTAAGGATGTTATGATTGAACATGGGGAAATGATTCCTGTAATGAGCAATAATGGAATCAAGGTCATGTCAATGGGATTCTTGATAGACTCTCAAGACACTCCAATCATTTGGAGAGGTCCTCAAAAATCAGGATCAATCAAGCAGTTCATGGCGGACACTGCATGGGGAGATCTTGATGTATTGATCATTGACAATCCTCCTGGAACTGGTGACGAACCGTTGACTGTGCTTCAATCATTGCCTAATGTTGATGCGGTCATTATGGTTACCACACCAAATAGCCTATCACAGGAAGATGTATTGAAATGTGTAGGTATGGTTAAGATGCTAAACATAGAGGATATTGGACTTATTGAGAATATGTCCTATTATGTATGTCCTCATTGTGGTGAGAAAACCAATATATTCGGTGAGTCCCAAGGTGAAAAGTTTGCAACTGATATGGGAGTTGTTTATTTAGGCAATTTGCCTTTAACTGAACAGGTTCCTGAATCTGCAAATCAAGACAGCACTATGGTAAATAGCTATGCTGATTCTGAAGTCAGTCAAAAGTTTTCCGAAATAATTGACAATATAAAATTAGCATTTTTAGATGATGATTAATTTTCACATCATCTATTTTTGGGGGTGATCTATTGAAGAAAAACCATATGATTATCATAGCAATAGTTTTCTTAATTCTGTTTGGAGCATTAGCATTTTTAAGCACTTCTCCAAGAGATGGTGATGCAACAAATGCGATAATTCATAATGCGACACTGAATGTGTCATCTGAAGGCCCTATTGAACTTTCTAAAATTATTGATGACATTAAAACCGCAGATTATTACAAAGGTTATGATAATGAAACCGTAAAATGGATGGAATCCTTAGGAAATAAATACGTTTTTGTTTCAGAGGATGCATTTGTAGTTATGGATAAGAGTGATTCAGATAAGATTCCTTCAATTTATGCTTGTGACGTAATATTTAATGAAATATTCTCATGTGATATTCTAGAAAATCATACATTAGGAAATGTAAAATATCCTAAAGATGTTTTATATGTGGAGAATGTGAAATATATTAGGGAAGAAGCTTTTTATTTTGAGGTTTAATTTTGATTTATATTATTTCTTTATTTTTTTCTTTGATTTTTATTTTCTAATTTTTTTATTTTTTATTAACAATTTTCCTTTTTTATTTTTAATCATTATTTAATTTAATTAAGTATTTTTAAACGATTAATAATCGGAATACCATTTTTTAAAACAGATTAAGATAATTTTATATAGTTTAGAAAACATAAATTATTATATAAAATTGTATGATTATCTAATCAATTTTATACTTTAAAAATCAATTATAAAGACTATAATTATAAATTATAAAAATAAATTATCTTTTTAGTCTTAAGGTATTTAGAGGTGTTTGTATGACTATATTGGATGGTATTTTAGAAGATAACAAGAAATTTGTCGAAAACTTTGAAGGAGAGGAAATGTCTCACCATGCACAAAAGAAGTTAGCTATCCTTACTTGTATGGATTGCAGATTGATTGACTTCTTTGAACCTGCTTTAGGACTTAAAAGAGGAGATGCAAAAATAGTCAGAAATGCAGGAAACTCCATTGTAGGAGAAGATGCAATCAGATCCATTGGTGCTGCATTATACAATCTCGGTGCTGAAGAGGTATTGGTTGTAGGTCACACTGAATGTGGTATGGCTGGGGCTGATGCAGATGCATTGAAAGAAAAAATGATTGCTAGAGGCATTAAAGAGGAAGACATTGCAAAATATGACTTGGCAGAATGGATCGGAGGATTTGAATCTGAAGAGGCAAATGTGCTTGATGTTGTTGACAAGATCAAAAATCATCCATTGATTCCAGATGTTCCAGTGCATGGTCTTATCATTGACATTGTAACTGGAGAACTAAAAGTCTTGAAAGAAGATTATTAATGCAAACCTTTATATATAACGGAATCATAATATTATGTCCTACTTGTATATTTCGCAAGTTTGATTAATTTCATAAAGGTTTTTAATATTTGATTAAAACCATCATAAGTTTTTAGAAAAATTGAAAAATTTTTTCTAAATTCTTTTATTTTTATTGAAAACACCAGAAATTAATTTATTTAGCCAGAATAGATTAATTTGTCATATATCACTAAAAATAACAATTATTGCAAAGGTTAATTCATGTTATTGTAACTGCAGTAACTTTGCTATTAGTAATGGGGCTATCAAAGTTCCCAAAACATACATATACCACGACTTGGATTCGTGCTAAGTTATGCCAAAAGCTTAGCTTTCAATTAATAACCAGTTAATTGAAATTGTAGAGAAATCAAACATCATCAAATCATATTTATTATAGGACACTTTCTTTTTTAGTTCTATTTTTTAATTGCAATAGTATTGATTTAATTACTATTAAGTTGTCAACTTTGTTATCCCACTTTATTAATAAAACCATATCCCACCCATTTATTCTTAAGTTTTGATAATGGAGTAGTAATCTGAATTCGTATGTATTAAAAGGTAAAAAATGAGCGTAAAAGAATCTATTATTAAAAACAGTGTATCCGGCAGTAAAACTATTTTTAAAAATGAAATTGGAGAAAAAGAATATTCATCTATCTTAAGGAATCAATCTAGACGTAGAAGATTTTCCCGCTTAGAAAGCAATGAAGTTCAAGTAGTCACATGTCCAGTTTGTGGATCCAGTGAATTTTTCATTGATAACATCCGTTCTGAAAAATCCTGTAAAAAATGTGGCTTGGTTCTTGAAGAGAACATTATCGATTCAACCTTCAGAGGAACCGCTAGAGATAAGGAAGGTAATTTCAAAGGTCAAAATGGTGCACCTAATGATATCACTATTCACGATGGTGGATTGTCTACCACTTTTGATATCAATAAAGGAAATATCAAAGACTATGCCAAATGGAAACGTTTGAAAAGATTGCACAATCAATCTCGTGTAGGGGGCACTCGTGATAGAAATTTATCCAGAGCTTTCACTGAGTTGGGTTTGGTAATTTCCAAATTAGCTCTTTCAAGCAGCGTAAAAAGGGAATCTGCATCCATTTATAGAAAAGCATTGGATAAGGATTTAATCAGAGGAAGAAGCATTAGCAAACTTTTGGTTGCTACTGTTTACATTTCCTGCAGGCTCTGTAAAGTTCCACGTACTTTAGATGAGATCGAGAAAGGCACTGGAATAAATCAAAAGACCATTAGTAAAAATTACAGATTTCTAGCAAGAGAATTGGGCATTAAGTTATCCCCTATCTCTCCAAATGATTACATTCCAAGATTTGCTAGCAGATTAGGTTTGTCTTCCCAAGTGGAAGTTAAATCCATTGAAATCATTGATCAGGCAAAAGACTTGGGATTGACTTCAGGCAAAGATCCTGCAAGTGTTGCAGCTGCAACTTTGTATGGAACTTCCATGTTGTTCGGAGAGCGTAAAACTCAAACTGAGATTGCAAAAACACTTGGTGTAACTGAAGTTACCATTAGAAACAGATTTAAGGAATTAAACAGTAAATTAGACTTTGTATAAGTTTAATCCTGTTTAATATTTAATTTTTTTAAATTTGTATGGTCTAAAAATTTTGGAGGTTTTTCTTTGGTTTTATTTATGATTCTGTTATTATTTGCAGTAGGATTTTTATGTTGCAGTATTAGTGCAGAATAATATTTTCTTATTTTATATCCATTTAATTTCCAATTTTAATTTTTTAGCTATTTTTTTCACATTCTATTTTTTAGACCTCATTTGCAGAGCTTCTGCTTAAGAGTATCAATGCCACTATTGTAATGGCCACTCCACAAACCATTAATACTGTAGGCATTTCCAAATAAAATATCATACCAAATGCAAGAGCAGCAATTGGCTCTCCAGAGGATAATATGACCGCTGTTCCCGCGTCTAAATGATTCAATGAAATTGTTATGAATACATAAGGCAATGCGAATGAGACCAATGAATGCAATAATAGGAACAATATGTTTTGGACTGGACTCAAGTTAACGAAATTAGCAATTTGGGTGAAATTGGTAAATGGGATTGTCACTATTGTGATTGTAATCAATGAGTATAATAGTATTGTGAATGTATGCCTTCCCATATCAATTGATTTTCTTGATGTTACTGAGTAGATTGCCCAGAAAATAGCTGATCCAATACCTGCTATTATTCCTATCCATGAAATGTCAATTGAATTTTCCTCAAGAAGTCCAGTTACCAATGTACATCCAATAAGTACAAGAATTACGCATAATACTTTAATTGAAGTGATTTTCTCTTTAAACAGTAAGTATTCCAATACCAGTACGAAAACTGGTGCAGTGCTCAATAGTATGGCTGCAAGGGATAATGGGACTGTATTGATGGAGCTATTGTAACATAAGTTCAATCCAAGGATGCATAGTCCACACAGTACAAATAATGGAATATCCTCTTTATTAATCTTCAAAAGGCTTTTATCAGTGAGGAATATAGCTATAAATATGTATAGGATAGCTATTGAAAATCTTAAAAAAAGCAATGTGGTTGAATCCACTCCATTTTCAGTTAAGGTTCTGACAAATATTCCTGTGGATCCAAACATTATTCCTGCAAGGATTGGTAAAAGCAAGTATATCCTCTTCATTATTTCACTTAAGTTTTTTATGTTTTTTTAATTCATTATATTTTATCTATCTCATTTTATTAAATTTTTATTGTTTATATGTTAACAATATCTTTTTTCAACCATTTCATAGTAAAAAATGAATACATTTATATATTTTGTATGACAATTTAATAGTATACAAAAGTAATTTATGTATTACATTATTGGATTATTTTTATAAATTTAAAATATTTTTATTTAAATGGGGGAGAAAAATGCCTGAAAATAAAGAAAATAATGAGCAAAAAAGCAATAACTATGAATTTGACAACTCTGGATTCAAAGCTAAGGATTACAAAGATGCAGATGAGTTTGATATTTGGGATTTAGAACAAATATTCAAAGATAGAGTTAAGATATTGCAGGATCTAAACACTGAATTCTGGGACGCTTACGAAGATTCCAAAACAGAAGCTTCAGGAAGAAAAGCTGGTGAAAAGGAAAGGTTGCAGCCTTTAAGTGTTAGAGTGAAACCTCATACCAAAAAATTCCTAAAAGAGGAATCCATCCTTTCAGCAAGAGAGATTTTGGAAATATATGAGGATTACAATAATGGCAGTGAAGATTATATCAACTCATTAAAAAGAGATGAAATGCTTCTTAAGGAAGAGCTTTCTGAAATTGAATTGAAATTGCAGAATGCTAAAGAGTTTACAGATAAGTTAAACGACATTAAGGAAGCAAAACAGAAAAGAAATGAAAAGATCAAGATTGATATTGAATAATATTGATTAACTTTTTTCTTTTTTATTTTCACTTTGTTTACTTTTTACTTTTTTTATTATAATATTTTTTATTAAGCTATTTTTCTTACAAACTTTTTTGTATGGATTTTTTCATAATTTTATTATTTTCAAAAACTTTTATTTATTATGAATTTATAATTAATTTTGATGATTAGTTATGATAATAGAAAAAGTTTCTAAAAATGAGGAGTGGGAAGATTATTTCATCAAGAGCAAGTCCTCCAATAAGCATTACATTATCACTTTTGACCTTTTAGAGGATACAGTTAGCTGTGACTGTGAAGACTTTAAATACCGCAGGGAAAACCTTAAATTCGGTGGTGTCAAAGTAAGCGATAAGGAAAACCATTGCAAACACATAAAAAAGATTTTAGAAATTAGAGATAAGTTAAAATAAGTTAAGATAAGTGAAAAGAATTAAAAAAGAAATAATTTTAAGTTTAAGTTTTTAAAAAATTTAAAAAAAGAAAGAAAAAAGAATTATTAAACAGGAATGACCTTATTTAATAATTACATCCATAAATTCAAAATTATCACCATCAAACAATCCTTTATCGGATATTTTAATTGATGGAATAACCAGTAATGCCATAAATGCCATTGTCATGAATGGCGCTTCTACTTGACATCCTAACGCTTTAACCATATTATGTAAAATGCCTAATTTATCAGCGACATCATACACATCTTCATTAGACATCAATCCAGCAATTGGCAGAGGCAAGGAGTCAGAGAAATCTTCACTAACAACAGAGATACCTCCTTTATCATCAATGACTTGATTTACCGCATCCGCCATCATTTGAGAGTTATAACCGATGACGATAATGTTATGGGAGTCATGTGCAACTGATGAAGCAATTGCTCCTTTCTTAAGTCCAAATCCTTTAATGAATGCGTTAGCAATAGTGTTTCCGCCGTAACGTTCTACAACAGCAATCTTTAAGATATCCTGATAAATGTCAGGTTGCACCACACCATCTTTTACATATAACTTTGCAGTTGCTTTTTTAGTTAGCAAATCACCGTCAAAGCACTCTATTACATTGACTTCACATTCGTCACCATCATAATGTATGTCAAAGTCGCCGGCAGTCTTTTTAGTTGTATTGATTGTATTTCTAGGTTCGATTTCCGGAACGTCAAATAAAACGTTTTCTCCATCGAATACACATTCTCCACCAACATATGTTTTTAAAACGTTACAGTCATATATGCTGTCAACAATTATGAAATCTGCTTTTGCACCAGGTACAATAGCTCCACAATTAAGGTTATAATGATATGCAGGGTTAATTGTTACCATATTAATGGCTTTAATAAGATCAATTCCTAAACCAACAGCTTTATTAATGGATTTGTTTAAATGCCCCTTGATTAAATCGTTCGGATGCTTGTCATCACTAACTATAAAATCGAATAAAGGGGAGTAGATTCTTCTCTCGAAAATGTCTCTAAACATTGGGCCCATAGGTCCTGAGAAATCAAGGTCTTTACCCGCTTCTTCTATATCAAAAAGGCCTTCCATATCCGTAGCGGATGATCCATCACGAACCATAATTTTCATACCTTTTATCTTTTTCTCAAGAGCTTCTATAACATTACTGCATTCGTGGTCTGTACTTATACCTGCAGCAAGATATTTATCCAAGTCATCTCTAGTAACAAGTGGGGCGTGACCATCAATTGGTTTTCCAATTTTTCTTGCAAATTCCAATTTCTTGTGGACCTCTTCATCGCCGTTAATGACACCTGGGAAATTCATCATTTCCCCTAATGCCACAATTTCCTCTTTTTTAAGCAAGTATTCTATATCAGAGGAATCTAAAACGGCACCTGATGTCTCAAATCCAGTAGCAGGCACACAAGATGGGGCAGTGAAGAAAAAATTAAAAGGGACTTGCTTTGCATTTTCAATCATTGCTTCAACCCCTTCAATTCCTAAAACATTAGCTATTTCATGAGGATCGCAAACAACAGCAGTAGTACCATGACGAACTGCAATTTTAGCAAATTGTGCAGGTGTAACCATACTGCTTTCAATATGAATATGGGAATCAATGAATCCTGGAAGCATTAATCCTTTCACATCAATTTTAACAATGTCTTTTTCAGAAACTGTAATTGGGGTCACTTCTTTAAATAAACCATCTTCTATTGTAATTCTAGCAGGATAAATAGTATCAGATACTACATCCAACATATATGCTGTAAATGACATCTTATTCACTCTCTTAAAAACTTGGTAAAGATATTATTATAAATCAAATATTTTTTTTATCTTTTGCTTAATTAAGTGTTTATTGCCCCTTATTAATAAATTTTTGTAGAATGGTTCATTAGCATGTATTATTATAGAATTAGGTTTTCAAAGTAATGTATTATTGCACTTATTCTTTGATTTTCTGATTAATCTTTTTTTTCATTATTTTTAATTTTAAAAATATTTAAATAGAATTAAATGTAATATAAATATATATTTATTTACTTATTTTTAGGGGTTACATGTTTTTTAATTTTAAGTTTTCTATTGTGATGACTATTCTTAATAATGAGAAATATCCTGAAAAAACTATTCAATCTGTCATTAATCAAGATATCTGTTTTAAAGATAATGTTCAGCTAATTTTAGTTAATGAGGGGATAAAAGATGATTCTTATGATATTTCTTTAAAGTATCAAGATATGTATCCTCAAAATATCATTGCTTTAACTAAAGACAATGGAAATCAAGAATCTGCTCGTAATTTAGGATTAAAATATGCAGATGCAGAATATATAAACTTTCTTGATAATGATGATGAATTATCCCCAAACGTTTTAAGTAGCGTTTATGATTTTTTTTCAGCGCATATTGAAGAAATAGATCTTGTAAGCATTCCTTTAGTATATTCTGATAGTGAAAATGAGGGTTATTTATCAAATCAGAAGTCTGAGGAAGACGGAATTGTTGATTTAATTAAAAATCCAGAATATTCCCAGTTATCTTTATCCTCATCATTCCTGAAGAATGAAATTTTTCATGATTTTAAATTTGATACTAACTTAAGTCAAGATGAAGACTCAATTATTATTAATAAAATTCTTCTTAATAAGAAAAAATATGGCCAAGTTAATAAAACCGGATGTTTCTGTCTAAAAAGATGTGAGGAATCTTCTACTCTTGATATGTTCAGATATAAAAACGAATATTTAAACATTAAATTAAATAATTATAAATCTCTTATTGATTACTCTTTAGATAAGGAAGGAAATGTGGCTGATTTTATACAATATCTGGTGGTTGATGAGATGCAGCACTTTTATAAGATTTCTGATTTTCCAGAAGATATGTGTGATGAGGAAATTGAAGAGTTTTGGAGATTGCTTTATTACATTTTGGATAATATTGATAAAAAGATAATTTTTAAACATCCTGATATTAAAAAGGTTTATATTAAACGTTTTCTTATTTATTTAAAAAATCATAAAGATTTTAATATAATTGTAAAACCTAATAAATCTAAGGTTTTCTTAAAATCTGACAACAATATTATTAATAGATTGCACAATCATAGGTTTCATTTTGATATTATAGAGTTTAAAGAGGGGTGTTTAAATTTCTCTGGAAATTTTGTATGTTCATGCATTCCGGAGGCCTTAACTGTAAAAGCTATAAAAACTCTTCAAAATGGTTCAAAAGAAGTTTTCACTGCTAAAAAAGTTGAATATCCAACTACTAATCGTAAAGATCAAAGGTTTTTAGGTATTGATTGGAGATTTAATTATAATTTTGATTTAAAAGTACCTATGAATAAAAATGAACAATCTAAAATAGATTTCTTCATGGTTTATGAGGAAAATGGTGAAAAAGTTGAAATGAAAAATAATATAGTCTTTAGGAAGCATGCTGATTTATCAGAAATAAGTAATTATTTCATTAAGGATTCTCTAATTGTATTATTTGAAGAAAATTCATTTTATACCTTACCTTATTCTTATCATAATGTCTTAAAATTAGAAATTAATACAATTAAAGAGTTATATGAACTTAAAGAAGAGGATTATCTGTCTGCTATACATTTAAGGATTGTCTATTTGTTATTACTTCCTTTTATGAAAAATAAGAAGATTTGGTTATTCCAGGATAAACCTGATGTTGCTGATGATAATGCTAAACATTTATTTTCTTATGCTATAAAACAAAAGGATGATATTAAGAAATATTTCATTGTTGAAAAAGACTCTAATAGCTATAATGAAATGTTAAAGATTGATAAACATATAGTTCCATTTGATTCATTCAAACGAAAAATATTATATGTTTTCGCTGAGAAGGTAATATCTTCTCATATTAATCATTCATGGTTAAATCCTTTCTATGACGAAAATATTAAATTTTATAATGGTCTTTCTTCAATTGAAAAATGTTTCTTGCAACATGGTGTAACAAAGGATGATGTTTCTAATTGGTTTAAGAAGTTTTATAAAAATTATTATTTGTTAGTAACTTCTTCAGATTTGGAGAGGAATTCCATATTATCTGAAAATTATAATTATGATGAAAAAGTTGTTCAAACATTAGGTTTTCCAAGATTTGATAATTTAAATAATCATAATATTAAAAAACAGATTTTATTCATGCCTACTTGGAGATTGTATCTTAAAAATGATGAAAAAAAATTTTTACAATCAGATTTTTTTAAAAATGTTAATGGGCTTATCAATAATAAGAAATTAATCGATTTTTTAAATCAAAATAATTATAAGCTTCTATTTAAGCTTCATCATGGTCTGTTGGATTTTATAGATTTATTTGATACTAATGAACATGTTGAATTTGTTATGGATGAATCTTATCAGAAGCTCTTTAATGAATCCTCATTATTAATTACAGATTATTCTTCAGTTGCTTTTGATTTTGCATATCTAAAAAAACCAGTAATTTATTATCAAAATTCCCCATATCATTATGAGAAAGGTTATTTTGAATATGAATCTATGGGATTTGGTGATGTTATAAAATCTGAGGATGATCTAGTTGATAAAATCATGGATTACATCACTAATGATTGTTTAATGGAAGAAGAATATAAAGGAAGGGTGGATAAATTCTTCAAATTCAATGATAAAAATAATTGTAAACGTGTTTATGATTGGCTTTTATCTCATTAATTTTTATTTTATTCTTTTTATAGAAAAGTAATTCAATTAACATCATATGATAATTTGGAGTTAAATTATGAAATTATTGAATAATTTAGATAAGGTACACACTACTGAAATGGGTGTGGATAGGATAAAAAGAAACATAGAAGTTGATGTCGAGGATATTGTAGCATATTGCATTGATAAGATAAAACAGGAAAATGCAGTTATTGAAAGGAAAGGGAAGAATTATTATGTAAGTGTTGATGGGATTATTATCACTGTAAATGCTTCTAGCTATACAATAATAACTGCTCATAAAGAGAAATAATAGATAATGATTTAAATAGGGGATTTTGAAAAATAGTTTAAAATTTTTAAATAAAAAATTATTGAAAAAAGAAAAATTATTAAGAAAAATTAAAAAGAAAAATATTTGAAAAAATAAAAGAGTGAAATTAAAAAGAAAAAATAAATTGAATTCAATTAGAGGAATTCAATTTCAAATGCTATAACTGGATATTCCAATTCAAAGTTTCTAATAACTTCAGGAGCTATTTCACCAAAGAATCCAGTTATTTTACCACTTTTAGACTCGCCACTGACATCAGCCACTCTACCTGGAATAAAAGTAGTGTTACTTGAATCACTGATTTCCATGCTGTATCCTAAATTGGAAAGAACACTGGAAACTGTTGATTTTATTTCAGTAAAGTTTGCAGAGCTGTGACAAATCATACCCGCTAATTTTTTAACTTGTCTTGTTTTATTTGATGATTTCTCATCCATGTATAAGACATCACCGATTTCAAAGATCTTTTGTGGAAGGTCTTCATGCTTGTTGTCTTCCAAGAATTCCATTAAGCTATTGAGCAAGCTTGTTCTAATCATGGTTCCACTAATGGTAATTGGTTTGGAGACTTGAACATGGTCAACCTCTTCCTGATTCATCTTTTCATATTGGCTTTCTTCACTGGTTAACATTAAGCTCATTACTTCTTGGAATCCTAAACCTACCATAACTTCTCTAATTGTTTTTTCACCTTTAAACCAGTTATCTTCACTTGCTACAGTGACGATATCAGGCAATTTTGCTTCGACTGCATTGATATGATATTGGATGGTAATGTTTTCAACAATATCAACTTCATGCAAGATATCGACTCTGTAAGGTGGAATAAGCACTTCCAATTCGTTATCATCAATGATTTTAGCATCGAATCTTGCCTTTTCAAGCAATCCTTTAATGTCTTCAGCGGTTAAATCGGTTCCACCAATCAATTCATTGGTTAAATCAACATGAACATTTTTCACCTTTGGAGTGAAATCCGGACAGACTATTGTCTCATCTTCATAAATCACTTCCATGGATTTGACTTTTCCTCCAACTTCTGCAAAGGATGCGCAGAGAATGTTTAATGACTGTTCGACTGCTCTCTCGTCAGTTCCAGTTACATCAACAATGATGTTTGTAGTGTCTTCTTTAAGTTTGGTTAATTCTCCGTTGATGATTGGAGGCATTGATAATACTTGTTCATCATTATCGATAATGAGAGGATACTTGTCAAACTTATCAATCAAATGAGCATATTTCTCTCCTTTTGCATGATCTTTCAATATTTCATCAGGAGTCATTTCCTCATCCATTTCAAGAGGAACAAATGAATGTTCGTCTTTTGGAGTTGCAATGTATTTGTATGGTCCGCTTATGACATCTGCGTTATGAACACCAATTGCCACTTTTTTACGGTCTCTTCCAATAACCCAATGCAAGTTTTCCTGGAAATCCATAATGTATTTGATCTTATCTCCTGTGAAGTCCACTCCTTCTATCCTTGCAAATCTGATGAAAGGTCTGATTTCTGCAACTTCAGGACTCACATAAACCTTTTCGCCAGATGGTTCAATTTCATATTTTGGAAGTCCAGTTTCCATTCCTAAGAATCCTTTAAATGATCTTGCCACTCCTTCAACAGATAAGTTATCTGGACGATTTGGGAAGAATTCTACTTTAATCTCTTCATCATCATAATCTTCAATATCACTTGCCATCATAGGTAAGGTATCAATAAGCTCATCTTTTTCCATATCAATACCCAAATCCTTTAAATCTTGATATTTAAATGTAATTACAGGCATATTATCTCCTAATCTCTTTAATAATATTTTATAAGTTTAATTTTTAATTTAGAATTAATTAACTAATTTTCATCTAATAATTTTTTTTAATCTTTAATTAATCATAGAGTTCTCTATTTTGATAATTAATTAAAAATAGGATTTATTCTTTATAATCCAAATACGGCGATAAAGAATAAAGATTCAAAGACAAAGTGTAATGCTCTATGAGGTAACCATGGCATATGTCTAATTGCAATTGAATGGCTTACATCCAATAGGAAATGTATTAATGCCGCTAAAAATCCCACTTTCAATGAGAAGAATACACAAGACACAAAAATAAAATGGAAAAGTGCTTCTAAAGCTTCATGAACAATCCAGGTTTCCATTACAGAATCTAATGCACTGCTGATTATGCCTCCAAATATTATGTAGAAGTCTCTTACATAGTCCCAAACAAGTCTGCTATGAACTTCATCACTTATAGCAAGTGCAATAGCTACATAAAACCATAATAAATGCATTTTGTCACCTCGTATTTAGTTAATCAAATAATAAAGTTAATTTCAGTTATAATATTTATTATACTATGTTTCTTTTTGTCTATTATTTATTATATAATTATTGTTTTTAAGATTAAAATTAAAAATTATTTCCAAATTTCTAAAATTATTATAATTTACAACAATATTTAATAAATACTTTTAATAAATATTAAATTAGAATGTTTTATTTTGAAATTGAAGTTTCGAAGATTACATTTTTAATTAATTATTTTTATTATTCATTCTATTTGGAGGAATATTTTGACAAATAAAGAAATTCCTAAAGATTATGACCATAAAAACGAAGAAAAATGGCAGAAAAAATGGGAAGATGATGAAGTTTATAAATTTATTGGTGATGGAACAAGACCAAGATACATTATAGATACTCCACCACCTTATCCAACTGGATTGCTTCATATGGGTCACATCTTAAATTGGGCTTATATGGACTTCAATGCAAGATACAGGAGAGAAAAAGGTATGGATGTATTGTTCCCACAAGGTTGGGACTGTCACGGTCTTCCTACTGAAGTAAAGGTAGAGGAAACTCATAACATTAAAAAGAACGATGTTACAAGAGCAGAGTTCAGAGATATGTGTACTGAACTCACAACTCACAACATTGAAGTTATGAGAGGACAAATGCGTTCTGTTGGTTTCTCACAAGATTGGAGTAGGGAATACATTACCATGACTCCAGAGTACAGAAAAAGAACCCAATTATCATTCTTGAAAATGTATGATCAAGGTTTGATCTATCAAGGAATTCACCCTGTAAACTGGTGTCCAAGATGTGAAACAGCTATTGCATTTGCAGAAGTTGAATACAGTGACAACACTACATTTTTGAACTATGTGAACTTCCCACCTGCAGATGTTCCAGAAGAAGTCCTTGCAAACGTTGAAGGCAATTCATATGTAAGATATGCTGATTATCCTGAGAAAGCTGATGCAAGCGTTCCAGGTGTATTGATTGCTACCACTCGTCCCGAACTCATGTCTGCTTGTGTGGCAGTAGTAGTTCACCCAGAGGATGAAAGATACAACTCATTATTAGGCAAGTATGTAGAAGTTCCTTTATCTGGTCAAAAGGTTAAGATTATTGCTGATGAAGAGGTAGATATGGAATACGGTACCGGTGCAGTAATGATTTGTACTTTCGGGGATAAGACTGACGTTGCTTGGGTAAACAAATATGACTTGGATGTAATTGAAGCTATTTCTGAACAAGGAATATTGACTGAAGCTGCAGGAAGATACGAAGGTATGGAACTTCCTGATGCTAAAAAGCAAACCATTGAAGACTTGAAAGCAGAAGGCTATTTGACCAAGCAAGAAGAAGTTGACCAAAATGTAGGTCAATGCTGGAGATGTAAGACCCCTATCGAAATCTTGGTTAAAAAGCAATGGTTTGTAGCTGTAACAAAAATGATTGATGAAAGTAAAAAGGCTTCAAATGAAATGCGTTGGGTTCCAGAACATATGGAAAGCCGTTTATTGAATTGGGCAGATTCCATGGAATGGGATTGGTGTATTTCAAGACAAAGATTGTTTGCAACTCCTATTCCTGTATGGTACTGTAAAGACTGCGGTAAGGTAATCCTTCCGGATGAAGACCAATTGCCAATAGACCCAACAGTAGATAAACCAAAACATGCATGTGAATGTGGATGCACTGAATTCATT
This sequence comes from uncultured Methanobrevibacter sp., assembly GCF_902784195.1. NCBI lineage: Archaea > Methanobacteriati > Methanobacteriota > Methanobacteria > Methanobacteriales > Methanobacteriaceae > Methanobrevibacter > uncultured Methanobrevibacter sp. The sequence goes on along the minus strand of NZ_CACZTX010000009.1, from coordinate 15,295 downwards.
GGAGAGGAAGATGTATTGGACACTTGGATGGACAGTTCCATTTCCCCATTGTCTGTTGCAAACTGGCCAAATCCTGGTTGGGAAGATATTTTCCCATCAAGCATTCGTCCTCAAGGACACGATATCATTAGAACTTGGGCTTTCTATACCACTCTCCGTTGTTTAGCATTAACCGGCCAAAAACCGTTTGATGACATTGTAATCAATGGTATGGTATTTGGTGAAGACGGTTACAAAATGAGTAAATCCCGTGGAAATGTAACAGGTCCTGAGGAGGTTATTGCAGAATATGGTGCAGATCCTTTAAGATTATGGGCTGCTAACAGTGTTCCTGGTTCTGATGTTGCATTTGATTGGAAAAACATCAAGCACGGATATAAATTCATTAGAAAATTCTGGAATGCATTCAGATTTATCAGTATGCACATCTTCGATGAAGAGTCTGAAAAGGCTTTAAGTGGAGATATTGAAGCTATTAAGGCAAACTTGAATCCAATGGATACCTGGATTTTTGCAAAACTCAATAAAGTCAATAAAATCGTGGATGAAGCGTTTTATGATTATAATTACAGCATTGCTGTTAATACAATCGAACAGTTTGTATGGCATGATTTCTGTGATGAATACATTGAAGCGGTAAAATATAGGTTATACAATGATGATATTAGCGAAGAGTCTAGAATTGCAGCTAAATACACTCTTAGAACTGTAATCGAAGACACTTTAAAATTGCTTGCTCCAATTGCCCCATTCTTTGCAGAAGAGGTTTACCAATACTTCGGTCATGAAGGCAGCATTCACAATGAGCTTTGGCCTGAAATTGACCCTAAATTAGATTCCACTCAAGTGGAAGAGGATGGGGACTTAGCTATTGAACTCATTGGTGAAGTCAGAAGATTCAAATCCGCTTCTAAAATCCCATTGAATGCTGATGTGGAAAGTGCAACTGTTTACTTAAATGAAAAGACAGAAGACTTGAAAGATGTATTTGAATACTTCTCAGATGACATTAAAGGAACTTTAAAAATCCAAAACTTCCAAGTTACCACTGGTAAACCTGAAGTTCATGAGAAGGTCATTGAAATCGAACCTGACATGAGTAAGATTGGACCAACATTTAAGAAGAATGCAGGCCAAGTCATTGGATTCATCAAGTCAACTGCTCCTTATGAAATAGCTAAACAATTAGCTGAAAATGGTGCTGATGGTGTAATCACTGAAGATTTCCTAAAGATGAAAAAGGAAATTGTAGGTGCAAGCGGTAAGAAAGTTGACATATTGCAATCTGAAAAGCTTGGTGTAATCGTAGAAGTAATCAGATAACTGTTTTTCAGTATTTTAAAAAAAATTAATTTCATGAAAAGTTTAATGCTTTTCATGTAAACTCTTTTTTTTAATTTATTTTTTAATTAATTTTATATTTTTCATTAATAATCCATAATTTAATTTTTATCTATTTTTTACTTAATTCCGCACCTATTTCAAATGCATTTTTCAAATCAATTTCAAATTGTTTTTCCAATTCTTTAATTTCTTCCTCAGTCTTTTTCTTGCTTGTCATTCCTTTGTAAGATTCATAAACTTTAACTTTTCCATTCAGCATTTTAAATAAGTCTTCTGTTGATTTAAGGTTTGGACGAACTTTATTTTCAAAATGCTTTTTCAGGGAGATAATGCTATAAAAGATACCTACATTGACTTTTCCTTTGTAATAGTAATTCCTATCATATGAAACAATACAATAGATGAGTCTTTCAACCAAAGCCCTATAATGGCTTGTCGGTTCATTGAAGAATATTTGGGAACCTATTAAAAGTGTATCTGCGTTTAAGATTTTTTCAATTATTGGGGATAAATCATCTTTCCAGTAACATTTGAAGCTTTCTTTATTTTTCTTTTTGCAGATTGAACAGATCATGCAACCTCTCATGTCTATTTTGTATAAATCAAAGTATTCCACTTCACTTCCTACAGACTCAGCACCTTTAGCTGCAGATTTCAATATCTTTCCTATTTCCTGTTTTATTTTAGGGTCTGCATTGATTACAATAGTTTTCATCTATCCACCTTTTCATCTTTTCTATTAAATATTATTTATCATGAGATTTATAAAAATTGCTTTTTTGATTTATTTTAGACATATTTTAGACATATTTTAGACATATTTTAGACATATTTTAGACATATTTTAGATTTATTTTAGATTTATTTAGATTTATTTAGATTTATTTAGATTAGTTTTAGATATTTTTATAAGTAACGGAGTTCATATTAATATTATATAATAATATGGGGGTATAATATGAAAGGAATTATTGGCGCAATCGCAGGAGATATAATAGGATCCACTTATGAGTTCCATCCTATCAAGACTAAGGAATTCTCTCTTTTTAATAAAAGGTCTACTTTTACAGATGATACAATCATGACCCTTGCTGTAGCTAAATGGCTGCTTAATGATAAAAACTCCAAAGATGAATTGGTAAGGCAACTCCAATATTTTGGAAACAAGTATCCTAATGGTGGCTATGGTCGAATGTTTAAGAAATGGTTAAGAACAGACCATCCGAAACCTTATGGAAGTTGGGGAAACGGTTCTGCAATGAGAGTCTCTCCAGTAGCATGGGTAGGGGACTCTTTGGAAGAGGTTCAAAAGCTTGCGGTATTATCTTCTATTGTAACTCATGATCATCCTGAAGGTGTCAAGGGTGCATTAGCTACTGCAGATGCTATCTATTTGGCAAGACTTGGCTCATCAAAGGAAGAAATCAGAGACCATATAGCGGTACGATATGATTATGACTTAAGTAGGACTCTTGATGAAATAAGGCCTCACTATAGATTTGATGTTTCCTGTCAAGGGTCTGTTCCAGAGTCTATAATTTGCTTTTTAGAAGCTAATGATTATGAGGATACAATTAGAAATTGCATTTCATTAGGTGGGGATGCAGATACCATGGCAGCTATTGCAGGTGGAATTGCATCAGCATATTGGGAAGTTCCAAATGATATTCATTCTAAAGCAGTTCATAGATTGTCTTATGACCTTTTAGATGTTTTAGTGGAATTTGAAAATAAGTTTGTATAATTTCAATTTTATTTTCTAATTCTTTAATCACTGATTTTCTAATCTTTTTTTTAAATTTTAGATAAATTTAATTATAATTTTAATCATATATATTTATAGTAATAAATTTAATCTTAAAAGTCTTAATAAAAAACAGTTATAATTAATAAAGAACAATTAAATTATTCTAATTCAAAAGGTGCTTATCATGCAAAGAAGAACATTATCACGTTTTGATGAGATTATAAAAATCTTAAGGAAATACGATTTTGATAAGGTTTTAGGTCAGACTACTCGTAATAAGATAAGTCCATTTAGAAATGAAGCGGATAATAAGGAATTATTGAAAGAAGATTTTCCTATAAGATTAAGATTAATGCTTCAGGAACTTGGAACAACATTTATTAAATTTGGTCAATTGTTAGCTTCAAGGCCTGATTTAGTTGGGGAAAAGATTAGTGAAGAGCTTTCACAGTTACATGATGATAATCCACCTGTAAACTATGAAGAGATTAAGGAACTGATAGAAGATCAACTTGGAGGAAGTTTAAATGAGTTCTTTGTTGAATTTTCTGAAAAATCTCTTGCTACAGCTTCCATTGCTCAAGTTCATGTGGCTAAATTGCATAGCGGTGAGAAAGTAGCCGTTAAGGTGCAAAAGCCTAATATTGAGGATATTGTTGAAACTGACTTAAGCATAATGAAATTCATTGCAAATGAATCCGATAGGTTTGATACTGGATTCAAGCACCTTAATCTTCCTGCAGTTATTCATGAATTTGATAGGTCTATCCATAAGGAGATGGATTTTGACAATGAATTGATGAATATCAGGCATTTGAATGATAATTTCAAATATAATGACAAGATTATTGTTCCTGTAATATATCCTGACTATTCCACTGAAAAAGTCTTGACTATGGAATATGTTGAAGGTGTAAAATTATCTGAAGTCATTGCTGGAGATGACCCGAAATATAATAAGATCCTTATTGCAGATAGGATAGTTCGCGCTTATTTAAAACAGATTTTCCTCGATGGATTTTTCCATGCAGACCCTCATCCAGGTAATATTTTCATTACAGATGATAATGCAGTATGCTTTATTGATTTTGGAATGATGGGTGTTCTTGATGATGAGTTTAGGCAAGATTTGGCTGAATTGATGATTAATTTCTCAGACCATAATATTGATGGTTTGATTAATCAGTTGATTCGTATGGATATCCTGAATGAGAAAACAGACATCAATATCTTGAAAAGCGATTTAAATGACTTGTTCGCAAAGTATTATGGTATGGAACTTAGCCGTTTCAATGGTATTATAGAGGACTTGCTCTTTTTAATGCAGAAATATGAGGTAAGGCTTCCAAATGAGTTTGTACTAATGGCAAGAGGATTGTCAATGGTTGAAAACATTGCACTACGTTTGGATCCAAATATCAATGTTGTGGAATATCTTAAGCCTATTGCAAGAAAACTTATAGTTCAAAGGTATAATCCTAAGAAAATGGTCAATAATGCTAAAAATAGTTTCTTTGCATTTGAACATGTCTTGAAAGGATTGCCAAGTCTCATTTCAAAAACCTTCTATAAGATAGAGGAAGGGGAAGTCACCGTAAATATTGAAGTTAAGCATATAAGTGAGATAGCAAACCAGCTTTCACTTGCAATCATTATTGCAGCGCTTTTAATTGGTTCTTCTCTTGTTATGTTGATTGATGTAGGTCCAAGATTTTATGAGATGCCGGTGCTTGGTTTTATAGGATTTACAATAAGTTTGGCTCTTGGTGTCTTCACAGTAGTAAGATACTTCATTGACTTTTAAATATTAAAATATTTGGAATTCCATTTTAAATTTTCTTTTTTATTTCTTTTTTTATTATCTTTTTTCATCTTTTTTTTAAATTTTAATCATTCAAATTCTTTTTTTATTAGTTAACTATATAATAAATTTTATCTAAATATAAAATAGAATATTAATTATAAAGAGATTAATTATTGAAAATTAATCAAAGGATGTATTAAATGAATCTTAAAATAAAAAACTTTTCTAAAATTAATGGAACCGTTAAAGCTCCTTCTTCTAAAAGTTATAGTCATAGGGCAGTTATTCTTGCATCACTTGCTGAAGGGAAATCCAAGCTATTTGATGTGCTTTACTCTGAAGATGTATTATCTTCAATTAGGGCTTGTGAAGCTCTTGGCGCTAAGATTGACAGAAAGAAAGAAATCATCTTAAAAGGGGATAGAAGTCAAACTGTTGACTATTTGGAAGTTTATGGAACTGGCGGTAAATTACATAATATTAGCGAAAATCCATCTGAAGACATGATTGATCTCGCTAACTCCGGCACTACACTTAGGATTATGACAAGTGTGGCTGCATTGTCTGATAATGAAGTAATATTTACAGGGGATGATTCTCTCAAATCAAGGCCTATGGGTGCATTGATTGATGCATTGGAAGGATTAGGCGTTAAGATAGAATCATTAAATGATAATAACAAAGCACCTCTTAAGATTTATCCGGGTTATGTTGGTGGAGAAACAGATATTCTGGGAAGTATCAGTTCTCAATTCATATCTTCTATTCTCATTTCTGCACCATTATCTGAAAAAGGAGTTGAACTTGAAGTTTATCCTGAATTCGTATCAAAACCTTATGTGGATATGACTATATCTATTTTAGAAAAATTTGGAATAGCTATTGGGGAAGATAATTATCAATTCCATGAAACCTGCAAGAAAGAGCATACTGATTGCTTAGGAGTTAAATTTAATGTTAAGCCTCAAAAGTACATTGCCAGCGATTATATTGTTGAGGGGGATTATTCCTCTGCTTCCTATTTGCTTGCAGCTACAGCTATTGCAGGAGGTTATGTGAGAGTTGAAAATCTATTCAGCGATTCCAAACAAGGAGATAAATTTATTTTAGATATTTTAGAAGAGATGGGTGCTAATGTAACTCAATTTGATGATTATGCTTCACTTAGATCTGATGGAAATCTTAAAGGAATTGATGTAAACTTATCCAATGCACCAGATTTATTGCTTACTGTAGCAGTTCTTGGAGCAGTTGCAGAAGGAAAAACAACAATCACTGGTGTAAAGCATGGAAGATTAAAGGAAACTGACAGAATTGACACCACATGCAGAGAGCTTGAAAAATTAGGATGCAAACTTGAAGAGTTTGAGGATGGAATGACTATTTATGGCCAGACTATTGGTGATGGAAAAGTTGAATCCCATAATGACCATAGATTGGCTATGGCATTTTCATTGCTTGGATTGAAACATGATGTTGAAGTGGAAAATGGAGAATGCTTTAATGTATCATTCCCTAATTTTATAGAGCTTATGGGTGAAATAGGCATTGAAATGGAATTGAAATAAATTGAAAATCTTTTTTGGAATATTATTGGAGATTAGAATATGAATGATGAAGAGAGAATAAGAGAAATCTTTAAAAGATTAAATGAAATTTACACTATCCGCACTTTTCATGACCATGACCCTTATAAAGTATTGATTAGAACTATTTTATCTCAAAGGACAAGGGATGAAAATACTGATCAGGCTGCAAATGCATTATTTGATGTTTATCCAGATATTTATGCAGTTGCTGATGCTCCTGTAGAGCATGTTCAGGAATTGATTAGGCCTGCAGGTTTTTATAGAGTTAAGGCAGCACGTATTTTAGAGGTTTCAAGGATTCTGATTGACCAATATGGTGGAGAAGTTCCAAGAGAAATGGACGAAATGCTAAAGCTTCCAGGTGTAGGCAGAAAAACAGCTAATTGTGTAATTGTATTTGCATTCCAGGATGCAGCTATTCCTGTAGATACTCATGTTCATAGGATCTCCAATAGGTGGGGAATTGCTGATACAAAGGAACCTGAAGAGACTGAAATTGTTTTGATGGAAAAAGTTCCTAAAGAGCTTTGGGTAGATTTAAATGATTTGATGGTCCAGTTTGGTCAGACCATTTGCAGACCTATAGGTCCTCAATGTGATAAATGTCCTCTTACAGACCTTTGTGACTATGATTCAAGCAAGTTAGATGATTAGACAAGTTTTGTTTGGCTTGTTTTATCAAGTGCAATTATAGGGCTATCTCCTACTACTTTTTTGCCTTGTATCATCAATCCATCTAATTCAAGAAGTATTTTTTTAGATTCAAGTCCTTCTGCAACACCACCGAATCCTCCGATGGTTCTATCTGATTTAACTGTTCTGTGGCATGGTATGATTATAGGGTATGGATTTTTTGAAAGTGCAGTGCCTACTGATCTGTATGCCTTCGGACTGCCTGCTGCCTTTGCAAGATCCTTATAGGTGTTTATGGTTCCTTTTTTTGTCTTGAATTCAGTTTCCAATACTTTTCTTTGGAATGGTGTAAATTTTTCTAAATTAAGATATTCGAGTGAAAATCTTGCATCCTTTTCATGGAAGTAATTATCTAATTCTTTCAATACATTATTCAATTGCTTTGATTTCTTATTAATTGGTAGTTTATCTTCTTGCTCGTATTTTTCTTCAGCTATTTGTGATGAACTTTTATCTGGTCTTGAGAGGATAATCTCTTCAATTTGGAATTTAGGTTTTTTCCTCCAGATAATTGTTATTTCTCCAATTGGGCTTGGATTAATAATGTATTTAAAGAGAGTCATTTTATCATCTTTTTTAATAAAATAGTTAAAATAATATAATCTTATAAATTTATTTATAGTTATTGTATAATATTAATTCTTTATTTTCTTTAATTTTTGATGAAATTCTAGTTTTCTATAGAAATATTTATATATCATCATTTATTAACTATTATATAACAATTGTTATATTTTTAACTTTTGTTGTAATTTTATAGTTTTGATTTTGACTTTTTGAAAAGATGAAATTAAAATTATAAATAAAATAAGTTATTAAATTATATATTAAATATTAAGTATTGGTTATTAGAAGGGATTTAAGCAAAGATATTATTTTTTATATTCTTTAATAATAGACTTTTTAAAAATTATTTTAACAATTAAATTTTATGATGTGATAATTATGGTAAACATTCCTGAATTGAAAAGAGGCATAGCTAATGATATGACAGAAGCTATTGGTAACACACCTCTTGTAAGATTAAATAGATTGACAGAAGGATTGAATGCAGACGTGCTTGTAAAAGTTGAATCTTTCAATCCGGTAAGCAGTATTAAAGATCGTATTGCAGTGAACTTAATTGAAACTGCAGAAAAAGAAGGATTGCTTAAAGAGGATTCAGTAATTATTGAACCTACAAGCGGTAACACTGGTATTGGTCTTTCCTTTGTAGCAGCTGCAAAAGGATATAAGTTAATTTTAACCATGCCTGAGACAATGTCTATTGAAAGAAGAAAATTGCTTGCTGTATTTGGTGCTGAAATCGTCTTAACACCTGGAAGCGAAGGTATGGGTGGAGCTATTGCTAAGGCAAAAGAGCTTGTTGAAAACACTCCGAACTCATTCATGCCACAGCAATTTGAAAACAAGGCAAACTCTGAAATTCACAGATTAACCACTGGTCCTGAAATCTACAGAGACACTGATGGTAAAGTGGATATCGTAGTGTCTGCTGCTGGAACTGGTGGTACTGTAACTGGAATTGCTCAATACATAAAAGAGTTAAAACCAGAGTTTAAGGCAGTTGCAGTTGAACCTGCTACCTCTCAAACTTTAGGTAAAGGTGAAAAAGGACCTCACAAAATCCAAGGTATTGGACCAGGATTTGTTCCAGAAGTGCTTGACTTAGACCTTGTTGATGAGGTTATTCCTGTAAAAGATGAGGATGCAGGGGCTACTTTATTAAGACTTGCAAGAGAAGAGGGTATTTTCACTGGTATTTCATCTGGTGCAGCTACTTGGGCAGGATTAGAACTTGCTAAACGTCCTGAAAATGAAGGAAAAACTATTGTAGTCATATTGCCAGATACTGGTGAGAGATACTTATCCACTGAGTGGATCTTTGGAGATTTATTCTAAATAAATCTTCTTTTTATAATTTTTTTAAAAAAATTAAACTATTTTTCTTATTTTTTATTATTTTATTTTAAATTTCCATCATTGATTAAAATAGTATATATAGTAAAAAAGATAAAATATAACTTTGTTATTATAACAAATGTTAAGTTTATATAAAATTAAATTAGATATAATAATATAATTAACAATAGTTAAATTATTGCATTTGTATACTTATTGATTATGGTGAATATATGTTTGATGATTTAAGAGATGATCTCCAAGCTGCAAAAATGAGAGACCCTGCTGCAAGAAGCAGTCTAGAGATTCTGCTTTGTTATCCTGGAATTTGGGCCATCATTTTGCACAGATTGAATCACTGGCTTTGGACACATCACTTGCCTTTTTGGGGAAGGTTCTTCTCTCAGATATCAAGATTCTTGACAGGTATAGAAATTCACCCTGGTGCTCAAATAGGCAAAAGGGTCTTTATTGACCATGGAATGGGTATTGTAATAGGTGAAACAACTATTGTTGGAGATGATGTTTTAATTTATCAGGGAGTAGTTCTTGGTGGAACAAGTTTAAGCAAAGGCAAAAGGCACCCTACTGTGGAAGATGCAGTGGTTATCGGTTCTGGAGCAAAGGTTTTAGGAAACATTACCTTAGGATGTTCCTGTAAGGTAGGTGCTGGAGCAGTTGTATTGCAGGATGTTCCAAGAGGGGCTACAGCAGTTGGGGTACCAAGCAGAATCATTCGTGAAGACCGTAAATGTGTCTTGGACTTGGAGCACGAATTCCCAGACCCTGTTTCATCAGCTATTGATTTGCTTTTAGAACGTCAGGAAGAGCTTGAAAAAAGAGTCAATATCTTAAGCCACTTCCACGATATAGAACATGTTGAATTGAGTCATGATTCTGAAGTTGAAGAGGTATTCAAGGGTGCTGATGAAAAATTGTTTTATAGATTAAATAATTATATCGAAGATGAATGAAGTTACTCTTATAGATTAGATAATTTATTTAGGTAATCAAATTAAAATTTTTTAAACATTAGGAGGTATTATATGAAACCACCTTGTGAAATGGTAGTATGGTATATTATACCAGCTATAAGATCTGAATTAGCAAAAGATTTATTGAAATTAGGAATGAAACAAAAGAAGATATCTGAATTAATGGATATTACACAACCTGCTGTTTCTCAGTATTTAACTGATAAAAGAGGTAGCGGCATTGAGTTCAATGATGATGTAAAAGCATTGATTCAGGATTTTGCAAATGACTTAAATGAAGGAACTGCAACTAAATTAGATATTATTCCACGTACTTGTTACATCTGTAAAAGAATCAAAACAGAAGATGTCATTTGTCAAATACATAAGGAAAAAGGACACATGCCAGCAGATTGTAGAGCATGTTTAGGTTCTGAAGCACATTTATTATAAAAATTGGTAGAATTTCTACTAATTTATTTTTGGATTGGTATGGGATAGCAGTAAATGACCTATTCTATATCCTTTAGTTTATTTTTATTTAATTTAGACTTATTTTTATTTATTAAATTGTTTTAAGGAGATATAATGGAAATTTATAGTACTATGTCAAGGGAAAAGGAAGAGTTGAATACATTATTTGAAGATAAGATCAAACTCTTTGTTTGTGGCCCTACAGTTTATGATGATGCTCATATTGGTCACGGAAGAACATACATTTCCTTTGATACCATTAAAAGATATTTGGAATTTAAAGGATATTCTGTATTCTACTTACAAAATATCACTGATATTGATGATAAGATCATTAACAGAGCAAAAGAAAGTGGTGTAGACTCCAAATTGCTTGCAAAGAAATTTGAAAAGAGATTTATTGAAGATATGGCTGCTTTGAATGTGAAAAGCGTCAACTATTTTGCAAGAGCTACTGACCATATGGAAGAGATTTTAGATCAAATCCAAAGGTTAATCGATAAAGGATTTGCATATGTAACTGAAACTGGAGTTTACTTTGAAGTTGCTAAGTTTAAGGATTATGGTAAATTAGCTAATCGTAAGATTGAAGAGCTTGAAACTCATAGGATTGATATTGACAGTTCTAAAAAAAGCCCTAATGATTTTGCTTTATGGAAAAACAGAGAAGCAGAAGAGTTTGCAGGTGAACCTGTATGGGATTCCCCATGGGGTAAAGGAAGACCTGGTTGGCATATTGAGGATACCGCAATCACTGAAAAATACTTTGGACCACAATATGACATTCATGGTGGAGGTCTCGATTTAATATTCCCTCACCACGACTCTGAGATTGCTCAAATGGAAGCTGTATCAGGTAAGGAACCATTAGTTCAATACTGGATGCATACAGGTTTCTTGAATGTTTCTGGAGAAAAGATGTCTAAATCTTTAGGTAACTTCATTACCATTAGAGATTTATTGAAAGAGTATTCTGGTGAAACATTCAGATTGTTTGTTCTTGCAACCCATTACAGAAGTCCTATAGACTTTAGTGAAGTGAGTTTGCATCAAGCTGAAAAAAATGTAGCTAGGATAAAAAATTATCTTCAAGTCTTAGATGAGAAGATTAGTGCAGAGTTTGAAAAAGGTAATGTTTCTGATGATATTGCTTATTTAGCAGACTTAAATGAAAGTGAACTTTTCGAAGAATTGCTTAATTTTGACTACTATGAATCTTCTTATGATGTGTTAAATGAGGGAGTTAGTGAGTTCTTCAAGAGTATGGATGATGACTTCAGCACTCCTAAAGCTATTGCAGCTATTTTCTCATTTATCAAGAAATCCAATAAGGATTTGAATGAAGATAAAATAATCATTGATGATCTTTTAGCTATTAAGCACTGGTTTGCAGATATCAGTCAAATATTAGGTATTGATTTCTTCGCAAATGATGATGAAACCAGTGGCGATGAAGAGGAATTATTGAATATAATTGCTGATGTTCGTCAAAAATTAAGAGCTGAAAAGAAATATGATTTATCTGATGAGATTAGGGACAAACTTGTTTCATTAGGTATTGAAGTAAGCGATTAAATAAATTATTTAAATTAATCAATAATTTTTAGTGATTAGTTTTACTAATCATTATTCTCTTTTTTTTATTTTTTTTAATTCTATTAAATTATTATAATTTTATTTCATTATTATAATTCTATTCATTTTTTATTTATCTAATTTTTCATTTTTTCATAGTTTCATTAGTTTTTCCATGAAAACTTTCAGATAATTATAAATATTAAAATTTTTATACTATTTTAAGACAAAAATATAATTGTTAATTATTTATCATTATAAATATGATGAATTACATATAATATAATAACAAACATTATATTGTAAATATTAATATTCAAATATTAATAAAACAATTATAAATTAATATGAATTTTAAAGTGAAAATTTTAAAATCATAATTATATTAAATTAATTGAAATAAAGGAGTTAAAATCTATGACTGATCTTACTAAGATGTTTAATCCGGACTCTGTTGCTATTGTTGGAGCTTCCAACTCAGAAGGAAAAGTTGGTTATATTATAGTAAATAATATGATTAATGATGGTTTTAAAGGAAATATTTATCCTATTAACCCTAAAGATGATGAAATTCAAGGATTAAAAGCATATAAAAATGTGTCTGACTTGCCTGAAGTTCCAGACCTTGTAATTATTTCTATTCCTAGTGTTTTAGTAAACCCAGTTGTTGAAGAATGTGGTGAATTCGGCGTTAAAAATATGGTAGTTATCACTGCAGGATTTAAGGAAATTGGTGGAGAAGGTGTAGAAAGAGAAAATGAGCTTGTAGCTCTTGGTAAAAAATATGGCATAAACATTATTGGTCCTAACAGTTTAGGTATCACTGATTCACATTCATTATTAAATGCTTCATTTTCACAGATTATGCCTCCTACAGGTAATATTGCATTTATCTCCCAAAGTGGAGCTATGATGGTAGCTATTATTGATTGGAGTGTAACTTCTGGAATTGGATTCAGTAAAATTATCAGTTTAGGAAATAAAGCTGGAACTACTGAGATTGAATTAATTGAATATTTATCTGATGATGATGAAACTGCAGTAGTTATCTGTTATCTTGAATCCATCACTGAAGATGATGATTTTGTCAGAACTTTAAGAAAAGTATCCTATAAGAAACCAGTTATTATCTTGAAATCCGGTTCAAGTTCTGCTGGTGCTGAAGCTGCATCCTCACACACTGGCGCATTAGCTGGTAGTGATGTAGCATTTGATACTGCATTCAAACAATCTGGAGTATTCAGAGTAACCACTATGGATGAATTGTTTGATGTAGGCTTAGCATTCTCCAAATGTCCGCTTCCAACTGGACGTAACCTTGCAATCATTACCAATGCAGGTGGTGGAGGAGTTTTATCCGTAGATGCAATGGAAAGATACGGATTGGAACTTGTTAAATTTGATGAAGAAACCAATGAAAGATTAAAAGCAGCTGTGCCTGAAGAGGGAAGTATTAAAAACCCTATTGATGTTTTAGGTGATGCTCCTGTTATAAGATATAAGGAATCTTTAGAAGCTGTATTGGACAGTGATGATGTTGACGGTTTAGTGGTAATGGTTTGTCCTACTGCATCTGCTGATGCTGATGGAATTGCTCAAGCACTTGTTGAAGGTGCAAGTGAGTTTGATAAACCTGTTATTGCAGTTAACATGGGTGGACCTACCTTTGAAAACGCTAATGATGTATTAAGGGATAATGGAATTCCTACCTATGTATTCCCTGAAACCGCTGTAAAAGTATTCGATTACCTTGCAAGATTCGCTGCTGTTCAAGATAGAAACTATGATGATCCTGTTGGAGAAATTGATGATGTAGATAAGGAAGCAGTTGAAGCTATTTTCGCTAAAGTGAAAGAAGAAGAAAGAGACACCTTGCTTGGTAGTGAAGCATATGCTGTGGCTGAAGCTTATGGTATTGAAGCAGCCCCTATTAAGTTAGCAACTTCTGCTGAAGAAGCAGGTCAGCTTGCAGAAGAAATGGACTTCCCAGTTGTACTTAAGATTGCATCTGATAAGATCTTACACAAATCTGATATTGGTGGTGTAAAAGTAGGTATTCAATCCAAAGAAGAAGCTGAAGCAGTCTATGAAGAAATCATTGCTAATGCTAAGAAAGCTCATCCAGACATTGTTCCAAATGGTGTAGAAGTTCAAAAGATGATGGACTCTGGAATTGAAGTTCTTGTTGGTATGATCAGAGATGCACAATTCGGTCCAATGATTGCATTTGGTATGGGTGGAGTTCTTGTAAACCTTTTAGAAGATGTTTCATTCAAATTGGCAAAAGGAATGACCACTGAAGAAATTACTGAACAAATGGAAGACACTAAAGTTATGGGATTACTTAAAGGTTTCAGAGGAGAAGCTCCTGGTGATATAGATGCTGTTAAATCAGCTATTGTCAGAGTTGCTAGATTAACTTTAGACTTCCCTGAAATATCTGAACTTGATATTAACCCAATCTTTGTATATGAAAAAGGATCAAGTGCTTTAGATATTAAAATTAAATTAGGTTAATTGTAAAATTAATCTATTTTCTTTTTTCTTTTTTTTAAAATTACATATATTATATGATATCTATTTATTATATTTTTTATTTTATTTTTTATTTTAAATTCTTATTTTCTTTAATATTCTAATATTTTTTATTATTTCCCTAAAATATTCCATATTTTTCTTTATTATTAATAAATTTCATGGTTTTCATTGGTTTTCTTTAATTTAAATTAATTTTTAACATTATTTCTAAAACTTTCCTTAATTTTTTTAAACTAATAGTATATAAACTTTTCCATATTTTCTTGTATTTGCCTTATTTTTATCCAATTCTTAATCTAATAAAGGTCCATCAAATTTAAGATCATTTTAATTTAGTTTTTATGATATGAAACAAACTGTGAAAAATTTTATTGAATTTGTTTATTTTAGTAATAAATAGTAAATATTAATTATTTTTTAATTTTTTTTAAATTTTTTTCTTAAATTCAATTATAATAAAATTTTGCAATATTTAATTTTTATTTTTGTAAATGTTGTAGCTTTGCTTAATAGATGTGCTACCTTTGTAGCATGTATTATGATTATATGATATCAATCATTTTTTATCATAAATTTATTCGTGAGAACCTAAGTTTAACTTAGTGTTTGATGTTGGTAAAATAGATGTGGTGATATTTGATTGTTATGTCTGTGA